>CAMGJS010000039.1 GCA_946056455.1 uncultured Clostridia bacterium
GAATGACAGCCCAGTGGGCTGTCAGAGCCGTGCCTGACCGAGCCCGCAGGCGAGAACAAGTCCCGTCACCTGCACCAAGAGCACTCCGCGAGGGGTGCTTTTTTTACTGCAAAATATCATTATCTCGGAAATTTTCGGCAATAATTATATTGGATTGACTTAACGCCGTAAAAATGTTAGAATAGTTATTACTATGCTTTCGGGGGTTATTATGGAAAATAAAAAAGATGGCTTCGGCTCTAAAATAGGATTTGTTCTTGCCGCGGCAGGCTCTGCTGTCGGGCTCGGAAATATATGGCGTTTCCCTTATCTTGCCGCAAAATACGGCGGAGGTATCTTTCTTCTTGTCTATGCAATTCTTGCCGTGACATTCGGTTTTTCTCTTATGGTTACTGAAATAGCAATAGGCAGAAGAACGGGCAAAAGCGTTATCGGAGCGTATTCTGATATATGCAAGAAATTCAAACCGTTATGCTTTGTTGCGGCGGCTGTTCCCGTTATGATTTTTTCTTACTACTGCGTAATAGGCGGCTGGGTGCTGAAATACTTCACCGTCTACATTGAAAATATCGGTATGGAGGCGGCAAACGACAACTTCTTCTCGGACTTTATCGCGTCGCCCTTTCAGCCGACGATTTTTCTTATTATCTTTCTTCTGTTGACGGCTGTTGTCGTTATGCTCGGAGTTGAAAAGGGTATCGAAAAAGTAAGCAAGCTCCTTATGCCTGTACTTGTTGTGATAACCGTCGGAATTTCAATTTACTGCATAACTATTGACGGCGCAATGGCAGGAGTAAAATATTACCTTATGCCCGAATTTGCGAATTTTTCGATAAAGACCGTTGTCGCCGCAATGGGACAGCTTTTCTACTCTATGTCAATAGCTATGGGAATAATGGTCACATTCGGCTCATATATGAGAAAAGAGGATAATATTGAAGAGGCGGTAAGGTATGTTGAGATTTTTGATACCGCTATTGCCTTTCTTTCGGGACTGATGATAATTCCTGCGGTTTTTGCCTTTTCGGGCGGTGACGCTTCGGCTCTCGGACAAGGTCCGGGGCTTATGTTTGTGACGCTCCCCAAGGTTTTTCTCTCAATGAAAGCAGGAAGATTTTTAGGACTTGTCTTTTTCATTCTTGTAGCTCTGGCGGCTCTTATTTTGGCGATATCCTTAATGGAAACGATAGTTTCTGTCATAATGGAAAAATGGAAGATGAAAAGAACAAAAGCCTGCGTTATCACAACGCTCTTTTCGTTCGCGCTGGGAATGTTGTCCGTTCTCGGATACAGCACCTTCTCGGAAGTAAGAATTTTCGGCAAGCAGTTTCTTGATTTTCTTGACTTTTTCAGCAACAACCTTATTATGCCGATTGTTGCACTTTTCACCTGCATACTCATCGGATATATTGCAAAGCCATCTTATGTTGAAGATGAAGTTATGCTCAGCTCGCAGTTCAGATCAAGAAAGCTTTATTCCGTTATGATAAAATTTGTCTGCCCCGTTTGTATGCTGATAATCCTTGTTTCCTCCGCGGTAGGATATGTGTGATTTTTGTTGACATTTGTCATAAATTGTAATAAAATTTATATAGGTCGGAAAGTCCGACCTGGTTTAAGGGTTCACACAATATTTTATGTTATGGAGGTTTATGTTCTATGCAGTATGAAATCAAAAACGCTCCCCTGCCCGTTGTCATTGTAAAGCTTGAAAAGGGCGAATCAATCGAATGTCAGAAGGGCGCAATGTCCTGGATGACCACGACACTTGAAATGCAGACAGGTCTTGGCGGAAACGGTGGCGGAGGATTTCTTGGCGCGCTCGGCAAAATGGCAAAAAGTGCCGTAACGGGCGAATCCATTTTCAGAAATACATATACCGCAACAGGCGGAGCAGGAGAAATCGCTTTTGCCTCAACCTTCCCCGGCGACATTATCGCATTTGACACAACTGCAACTCCGATAGTTGCTCAGAAGTCGGCTTATCTTGCAAATACTCGGGGAGTAAATATGGAGCTTTTCTTCCAGAAGAAAGTCGGCGCGGGATTTTTTGGTGGCGAAGGCTTTATTATGCAGAAATTCAGCGGTGCAGGAACAGTATTCCTTGAAATAAACGGTTGCGTTTGCGAATACACTCTCGGTCAGGGCGAGTCGATGCTCATTGATACAGGCTACCTTGCCGCTATGGAAGAAACCTGCTCTGTTGACATCGAAACAGTCAAGGGAATAGGAAACGCTCTTCTTGGCGGAGAAGGACTTTTCAACACAAAGGTTACGGGCCCCGGCAAGATATGGTTGCAGACAATGCCTGCCGTTGCTCTTGCGGGAGCAATTCAGCCCTATATCGTAACAGGCAACTAACATACAAGCTTGTCCTATATTTCTTTGCATTTAGACAATTTTGTAAGGGTTTCTATATTTTTCTCAGAGTGAAATGCTGTAATTGTTTAATATGCTAATAGAAATAAAATGCAAATTATGTTAAGATTATATTACAATATTATGTATGGAGGGTATTTATCATGGAAAAGAAAACTAATCCTATGTCCGTCATTGCTCTTGTCCTTGCAATCATCGGATTTTTCAGCTTCGGTGGTACATCATTGATCGCTCTTATTCTCGCTATCATCGCTAAGAAGAATGACGCTGAAGATAAGCTCGCTAAGGCAGCTTTCATCATCTCGATCATCACTCTTGTCGGAGGCATTGTTTTCGGAATCGCTTGCGTAGCTTGCACTGGCGCACTTGCTGCAGCAGGTGGAGCAACAACATACCTCGCACTTCTTGCTTAATGATTTAAAAAGCAAAAAAGAAGACAAATCGGCGTTTTGTCGGTTTGTCTTTTTTAATTTAAAACGGAGGAATTATGTACCCTTTTATAGATTTAGGCTTTATTAAAATCCCTATGTACGGGCTTATGTGCTTTCTCGGAACAGTTCTTGCGGTTGCGCTCGCGCTTTTTCGCAAAAACAGATACAACATTCAAAGGGACGACCTTTTATATTCCGCCTGCTTTGCGGGAGTAGGAGTGCTTGTGGGCTCAAAGCTTCTGTATTTCATCGCAACTCTCCCCCATGTTTTAAAAAATATCGAAAGCTATTCGGGCGATGTCAAGGCGATTTTGTATACACTTTTAGGCGGATATGTCTTTTACGGCGGACTGATAGGCGGTCTTATCGGCGGAATAATTTACGGAAAAATATACAAAATTTCTCCGATGAGAATAATAGACAGCTATGCTCCGTCAATTCCGCTTTTACACGCTTTCGGCAGAATAGGCTGTTTCTTTGCAGGCTGTTGCTACGGCGCGCCGTCTGAAAAATACGGAGTGTATTTCTCGGAAGTGGGTGGAGCTCCGCAGGGAGTAAAGCTCTTCCCCATTCAGCTTGTCGAATCGGGGATAAATTTTATCGTTTTCCTTATTCTGTTCTTTGTTTCAAGAAAGAAAAAGCTCCCCGTGGGATTTTTAACGGGACTTTATCTTTCAATATATGCCGTTGAACGATTTATCCTTGAATTTTTCAGATACGATTATATAAGAGGAAATCTTTTAGGCATATCAACATCACAATGGATAAGCATTGTCCTCTTGCCCGTGGGAATTGCACTTATGCTCTTTGGCAGGAAAATTGAAAAGCTGTTCGGAAAATACGAAGAAGTTTAATCTTATAAAAAACAACAGGGTACCGAGTTTTGTTCGGCACCCTGTTGCTTTTTCGTTCTTTTCCTATTTCTTCAACACAATTTAATATTACTTATTGCTGAGGTATTCGTCAATAGCCTTTGCGGCAACCTTTCCTGCGCCCATTGCAGAAATTACAGTTGCGGCGCCCGTTACGGCGTCACCACCTGCATAAACAGCGTCACGAGAAGTAAGTCCGTCCTCGTTGACGATAATTCCGCCGTGAGAGTTTACTTCAAGTCCCTTTGTTGTGTCCTTGATAAGCGGATTGGGCGATGTTCCTATGGACATAATAACCGTATCGACATCGAGAACAAACTCGCTGTCCTTAACGGGAACAGGTCTTCTTCTGCCCTTTTCGTCAGGCTCGCCAAGTTCCATCTTAATGCACTTCATACCCGTAACAAAGCCGTTTCTTGGGTCTCTGGGGTCATCGGGGTTTTCGTATCCCAAAATCTCAACGGGGTTGTTGAGGAGCTTGAATACAATTCCCTCTTCCTCTGCGTGCTCGACTTCTTCTTTTCTCGCGGGGAGCTCTTCCATAGAACGACGATAAACGATATATACAGTTTCCGCTCCAAGACGAAGAGCAGTTCTCGCCGCGTCCATAGCAACATTTCCTCCTCCGACAACGGCAACTCTTCCGCCTTTCATAATCGGAGTTTCGGGCTCGTCCTTATATGCCTTCATAAGATTGCTTCTTGTGAGGAATTCGTTTGCGGAGTATACGCCTTTAAGGCTTTCTCCGGGGATACCCATAAAGTTCGGAAGTCCTGCACCCGAACCTACAAAAACAGCCTCATAGCCCATTTCAAAAAGCTCGTCTATTGTGAGCGTCTTGCCGATGATTACATTGGGTTCAATATCAACATTGTATGCTTTGAGTGTTTCAACTTCCTTTGCAACAATAGCCTTGGGAAGTCTGAATTCGGGGATACCGTAAACAAGAACTCCGCCTGCTGTGTGCAAAGCCTCGTAAACTGTTACCTTATAGCCTTTCTTTGCAAGGTCGCCTGCACAAGTAAGTCCCGAAGGGCCTGAGCCGACAACTGCAACCTTGTGTCCGTTCTGTTCGGGAACTGTAACCTTTCCGTCAGCGTGAGCGTTGTGCCAGTCTGCAACAAAGCGTTCAAGTCTGCCTATGCCCACAGGCTCGCCCTTTATTCCTCTTACGCACTTGCTCTCGCACTGGGTTTCCTGCGGACAAACTCTTCCGCATACAGCAGGAAGACTTGAGGATTTTGAGATTATTTCATAAGCACCCTCAAAGTCGCCCTCTTTTACCTTTGAGATAAATTCGGGGATATGAATGTTAACGGGACAACCGTTTACGCAGGGCATATTCTTGCAGTTAAGGCAACGGAGCGCCTCGTCTATCGCTGTTTCTTCCGAATATCCCGTTGCAACCTCGTTGAAGTTGTGCGCTCTTACCTTAGCGTCCTGTGTGGGCATCGGATTTTTCTTCGGGTTCATATTAGCCATTGTTATCAGCCCCCTTGAAAAGATTGCAGGTTTTTTCATAAGCGTGACGCTCGTATTCTGCGTACATTCTTCCTCTTGACATAGCCTCGTCAAAGTCTACTTCATATCCGTTGAAGTCAGGTCCGTCAACGCAGGCAAACTTTGTCACCTTTTTGCCGTCCTTATTGAGTGAAAGACGACAACCTCCGCACATTCCCGTTCCGTCAATCATAATCGGGTTCATTGATACCGTTACGGGAATATTGTAGGGCTTTGCCGTCTCAACAACGAACTTCATCATTATAAGCGGACCTATCGTGATAATCATATCAAACTTTTCGCCCTTTTCAAGATATTCTTTCAAAGGCTGAGTAACATTACCCTTGTTTGCATAAGAGCCGTCGTCGGTCATAACAGTAAGGCGGTCCGAGCAAGCGTTGAACTCGTCTTCAAGAATAAGAAGGTCCTTGTTTCTGAAACCGATTATGCTTGTTACCTCTGCGCCAAGACGATGAAACTCCTCGGCAACGGGCATAGCGATAGCACAACCTACTCCTCCGCCGATGATACATACCTTCTTTATGCCGTCCGTGTGAGTGGGAACACCCAAAGGTCCCGCAAAGTCGGTTATGTATTCACCTTCTTTTTTACAATCGAGCTTCTTTGTCGTTGCGCCGACTATCTGGAAGATAATCTTTACTGTTCCGTTTTCGGGGTTTGTTCCCGCAACGGTAAGGGGAATACGCTCGCCCTCGTCGTCAACACGAAGGATAATGAACTGTCCCGGTTTTGCTTTTTTTGCAACAAGGGGAGCTTCGATTTCCATTTGTGTGACAGTAGGATTGAGTGATTTTCTTGTAACTATCTTATACACAAATACACTTCCTTTTTTAAATCGGACAAAGGCTGTCGGATTTTTCACCCGACAACCGATATCCGCTGTATTTTTAAGTTGTATGTCTTTTCATAAGCTGTCAAAAAGCTTGTCTTAGAAATCAACCTCTGTATCATAGTAGCAACATTTGAGGAGCTTTTCCATCTCTTCAACGCTGGGCTGACGGGGGTTGGAGCCTGTGCAAGCGTCGCCGATTGCATTCTTTGCAATTTCGGGAAGTCTTTCAAGGAATACATTCTCGGGAACAAATCCGTTCTCGCAAGGATAGCTGTCAGCGCCGTACTGCTTGATGCAGTGAGGAATTCTGAGGTCGTCGCACATTTTTCTTACGAATGCGATAAGTGCTTTAACCTTGTCATCGTCCGATGCATTCTTGTCTGCAATTCCCATATAATCAGCGATTACGCCGTAACGCTTCTTAGCTGTTTCATCCTTTGCGTTGAATGCAATTACCTTGGGAAGATACATGGCGTTTGCGGCGCCGTGAATGATGTGTGCGCCGAAATCTGCAAAAGCCGCGCCTGTCTTATGAGCCATTGAGTGAACGATACCGAGAAGAGCATTTGAGAAAGCCATTCCCGCAAGGCACTGAGCGTTGTGCATACGGTCTCTTGCACCCATATCGCCGTTGTATGATGCAACGAGGTCGTTCTGAATCATCTCGATAGCGTGGATAGCGAGAGGGTCTGTGTAATCGCAGTTTGCTGTTGAAACATAAGCCTCAACTGCGTGTGTAAGAGCGTCCATTCCTGTGTGAGCAACAAGCTTCTGGGGCATTGTTTCTGCAAGCTCGGGGTCAACAATAGCAACATCGGGAGTAATTTCAAAATCCGCGATAGGATACTTGATACCCTTGCTGTAATCTGTGATGATCGAGAAAGCTGTTACCTCGGTAGCTGTGCCGGAAGTTGAAGATACAGCGCAGAAATGAGCCTTTTTACGAAGTTCGGGAATACCAAACACTTTACACATATCCTCAAATGTGCAGTCGGGATATTCGTACTTAATCCACATAGCCTTAGCAGCGTCTATGGGTGAGCCTCCGCCGATTGCTACTATCCAGTCGGGCTGGAATTCAATCATAGCCTCTGCTCCGCGCATAACTGTTTCAACTGAAGGGTCGGGCTCGATTCCGTCAAAAATCTTGACTTCCATCCCGGCTTCCTTCAGGTATTTTGCCACCTGGTGATAGGAGGCGCCATCATAATGACTCATAATATCAAGTATGGAATAGAGGCATAGCTGCATACTGCGGTTATGCTTTTCTATTTCAATCAGGAGGGCATCGTTGTCCGTGCTCCCGGAACCGG
>CAMGJS010000040.1 GCA_946056455.1 uncultured Clostridia bacterium
TCCCCGATATTTTAGTTTGACTATGAAAGAGAAAAAAAGTATTTTCGATAACCCGATAATTGTCTGCCTGCTTGCGCTGTTTTGCTGTTTTTTGTGGGGGAGTGCCTTTCCTGCGGTGAAAAAAGGCTTTTCCCTTTTCGGCATAACCTCTGCCGATACAGGCTCTCAGCTTCTCTTTGCAGGGGTACGCTTTGCAATAGCAGGGATTATGGTGATAATAGCCACCTCGGTTATCGAGAAAAAATTCTTGTACCCAAAGAAAAAATCAGTGCCGAAGGTTCTTATCATTTCGCTTTTTCAGACCGTCCTGCAATACTTTTTCTACTATATCGGTCTTGCAAGAACTTCGGGAGTAAAAGCCTCGGTAATAATCAGCACAAGCGTGTTCTTTTCGCTGATACTTTCGGCTGTCGTTTTTAAGCTTGAAACTTTGACCGCAAAAAAGATAGCAGGCTGTATCATAGGCTTTATGGGAGTTATGGCGATAAATATGAACGGCTTTTCTTCGGACTTTTCATTCACACTCACGGGAGAGGGATTTATAATGATTTCAACCTTGGCGTCGGCGTTTTCCTCCGTCATTATGAAAAGCTTTTCAAAGGACGACAACCCGATGATGTTAAGCGGTTGGCAGTTTTTCATCGGCGGAATTTTCCTATCTGTCTTAGGGCTTTTACTCGGCGGAAATTTCTCGGTGACAAGCTTTTCGTCCGCAACGCTTCTTCTCTATATGAGCTTTATTTCCGCTGCGGCATACACAATATGGTCGATACTCTTAAAGCACCGTCCCGTGTCGGAGATTTCCGTATACGGCTTTACTAAACAGATTTTCGGAGTAGCTCTTTCGGCTATCTTTCTCGGTGAAATATCCGAGGCTTTGAGCATAAAGAGCCTTGTTTCGCTTATTCTTGTCTGCGCAGGAATTTTTATTGTTAATCGTCAGCCGAAAAAATCCTGATTTAAGACATAAAAAAAGAGTGCCTAAGGGGGAGCCCCTTTGGCACTCTTTTTTATTTTATTACTCTTTAACTTCCTTTGCAACAGCGTCAAACTCGTCTGTAATCTCGCTGTCGGGAGCCTTAGTAAGAAGCGACACAACAACTATTGCAATAAGTCCGACGATGAATGCAGGGAGAAGTTCGTATATAGCGAACGCACCGCCAAGACGGCTGATGACGAACTTCCAGAGGAAAACCATAACTCCGCCCGAAATCATTCCTGCAATAGCACCGTATTTGTTGGAGCGTTTCCAGAAAAGCGCTGTCAGCATAACGGGGCCGAATGTTGCGCCAAAGCCTGCCCACGCAAACGATACTACTCTGAATACCGAGCTGTCGGGGTTCCAGGCTATTACAACGCCGAGAACGGCAATTACAACGAGAACGGCTCTTGCGATTACCATTGAAAGCTTGTCGCTCATCTTTATTTTAAATACGCCCTTGAGGATATTTTCGGACATACTTGAAGAAGCCGCAAGAAGCTGAGAGTCCGCCGTCGACATTGTGCAGGCGAGAATTCCCGCAAAGACAAGTCCTGCAACAAGAGCAAGAAGAACATTCTTTTCGCTCATATACATTGCGATCTTGATGATGATTTTTTCAGAGTCGGAACCTGCAAGAGGTTCGATTACACCCTGCGCTGAAAGAGCGTTTCCGATAAAGCCTATGAAAATCGCAATACCCATTGAAATAACTACCCAGATAGAAGCAATTCTTCTTGATGTCTTTATCTTGTTCTTGTCCTTTGCCGCCATAAATCTCAAAAGAATATGAGGCATTCCGAAGTACCCGAGGCCCCACGCAAGAGTTGAGGCTATTGTAAGAAGTGAATACTTATCCGCCATAAGAGTTTCCGTGTTATGTATTCTTGCAAGAGAGAAATATCCCGCAAGATTATTTGCGTTGTCAATGACATTTCCTATTCCGCCTGCGGAATAAATTCCAAAGCCGACAATGCTCACAAGCGCCAAGGTCATAACTGCACTCTGGATAAAGTCAGTAAAGCTTGCCGCAAGAAATCCGCCGAGGCAGGTATAAAGAATTATGATTACTGCGCTTGCGACCATCGCAATGTGATAATCCCAGCCGAAGAGCGTGCTGAACAATTTTCCGCAAGCGGCAAAGCCCGAGCCTGTATAAGGCACAAAGAACACAAGAATTATCACCGCCGAGATAAGCGTAAGAATTTTCTTGTCGTCACGATAACGGTTTGAGAAAAAATCGGGGATTGTAATTGAGTTGTTGCATTTTTCAGAATAAACTCTCAGTTTTTTTGCAACCAGAAGCCAGTTGAGATATGTTCCGATAGCAAGACCTATTGCTGTCCAGCCTGCTTCTGCTCCGCCCGTTAAATATGCAACTCCGGGAAGTCCCATCAAAAGCCAGCTGCTCATATCCGAAGCCTCTGCGCTCATTGCTGAAACCAGAGGGCCTAATTTTCTTCCGCCGAGATAAAAGTCCCCGACATCTTTATTCTTTTTCGAGTATGTCGCCCCTATTATTACCATCATCAGCATATAGGCGACAATGGTAACAAGTATTACTGTTATTGAACCCATATTTATTTTGTATGATTAAAAATCATACCCCTCCTTTTTTAAAGATTTTCTCCGTTTGATTCGATTACCGTCTTATACCACATTGCAGAGTCCTTGACAGTTCTCTCGCCCGTGCGGTAATCGACATATATAAGACCGAACCTTCTGTCATATCCGCTTGACCACTCAAAGTTGTCCATAACAGACCAGTAAAGGTACCCCATAACATCAACGCCCTCATCGACAGCCTTTTTAAGACCTAAAAGATAGCGGTGGATATAGTCCTGTCTGTTCGGGTCGTGAACCTTTCCGTCAAGGTGAACCCAATCGTGACACGGAATTCCGTTTTCCGTAATAATTATAGGAAGATTATATCGTTCATTAAGAAATTTTACCGACCAGTAAAGAGCGTCGTCCGTAATGGGCCAGTCCATTGCGTTACGCGGACTGCCGATATATGCGTTTATCGTGTAGTCCTTGTCCGAATCAAGCTCCATCGACTGATAAACATTCGCGCCGTAAAAATCAATAGGCGTTGAAATAATTTCCATATCACCCGATTTGACAATTTCATTGAGAACATCGCCGAAAAGCTCAAAAGCCTTGTCGCTGTATTTTCCGAGTGCAATAGGGTCTCCCCACCACGAGTTTGAAAAGAGGAAGTTTTCTTCGTTAAAGTCAAAGCTTAAAAATCTTGCTTTTTCGATTTCCTTTTCACGCTCGTCCTTTGGAGTAACGCATGGTCCCGTTGTAGCAAGACCGACTTTTACTTCCTGCTTTGCGTTTTCTCTTATCGCCCTTACCGCCTTGCCGTGTGAGAGCAGAACATTGTGCGACATTCTCACAAGGTCGGCTGTCGGAGCAGTGATAAACGGAGCGAACTTTGCCTCGTAGTATCCGCAACCGATAAATACCTGCGGTTCGTTTATTGTCATCCAGTACTTGACTTTGTCCGAGAAAAGCTCTGCGCATACCTTTGCGTACTCTGCAAACCAGTCTGAGCTTTCATCGTTGAGCCAGCCTCCCTTGCGGTGCAAGGCAAGGGGGTAGTCCCAGTGGAACAATGTCACCATAGGCTCAATGCCGTTTGCTTTGAGTTCAGAAAAAAGATTGTTGTAAAACTCGACGCCCTTTTCATTTATCCTGCCCGTTCCGTCGGGGAGAATTCTTGTCCAGTTCAAAGACATTCTGTAATACTTCAAGCCGATTTTCTTCATCAGCGCAACATCTTCTTTGTAGCGGTGATAATGGTCGCAGGCGACATTGCCGTTTTCGTTGTGAGCAACCTTGCCCTTCATAACGGAGTAGTAGTCCCATATATTAAGACCTTTTCCGTCCTCGTTATACGCTCCCTCTATCTGATAAGCGGCAGAGGCGGCGCCCCACATAAAATTCTTTCTGAATGACATTATAAAAACCCACCTTTACTTTTCTTCCTTTATAGCCTTTGCGGTTTCAGCCTGAATATCGGGGTCAAATGAAAGAACAGGCTCTGTGTCGATGTGTCTGATATTTCTGTCAACATAGTTCTTTGTGATTTTTATTACCATCGGTGAAAGCGCAATAACACCAATAAGGTTAGGCACCATCATCATTCCGTTGAAGGTGTCTGAGATATCCCAGGCGATAGAAGAAGTCATCAATGCACCCGATACTATCATAAGAACAAAGAACACTCTGTAAAACTTTGTAGCCTTCAAGCCGAAGAGGTATTCAAACGACTTTGAGCCGTAATGCGACCAGCCGAGAACGGTTGTGAACGCAAAGAGCAGAATAGCCGCCGCAACAAACATATTTCCAACGGGACCGAAGACATTTCCGAATGCGTTTGCAACAAGAGTAGCGTCGCTTACTCCCTCTTTTACAAGACCTGTTGTGAGGTCGATACTTCCCGATGAAAGAACAACAACGGCTGTCATTGTGCATACTACAAATGTATCCGCAAATACTTCAAATATACCCCACATTCCCTGATGAACGGGTTCTTTAACATTTGAAGCCGAGTGAACCATAACCGATGAACCGAGAACTGCCTCGTTCGAGAACACGCCTCTCTTGCAACCCTGAGTGATAACTGTCTTTATTGCAATACCCGTTGCTCCGCCCACAACAGCCTTTACTCCGAATGCAAACTTGAAGATAGAGGCAAATATTGCACCAATCTGATTGATATGTACGCAAAGAATGATAATACAGCCTAAAACATAAGCTATCGCCATAAAGGGAACGACCTTTTCGGCAACGGCGGCAATTCTCTGAAGTCCGCCGAGAATGATAAGTCCGCCGATTATCATAAGAACGATACCGATGATGAGAGAAGTCACCTTGACTTCGCCGAATACATAGCCGAGGTCAACTCCGAGCTTTGTGAAAAATGCGTCCTCGACATTTATTACTATCTTGTTTATCTGTCCCATATTGCCTATACCGAATGACGCGAGTATAGCGCAGACAGAGAATATAACGGCAAGAACTCCGCCTATCTGCTTGCATCCCTTGTAGCTTCCGAGACCGTCTTTAAGGTAATACATAGCGCCGCCCGACCATTCGCCCTCTTTATTCTTGCGGCGGTAATAGATACCTAAGATGTTTTCAGAGAAGTTTGTCATCATTCCAAAGAATGCGGCAATCCACATCCAGAAAACAGCTCCGGGGCCTCCTACGCATATAGCCGATGAAACGCCCGCGATGTTACCTGTTCCTATCGTTGCGGCAAGGGCGGTACAAAGCGCCTGAAACTGAGAAACGCTTCCCTTGTCCCCTTTTTTGCGGACCTTGTTGCCCTTTTTGAACATTCCTCCGATAGTCGCCATCCACCACTCTTTGATGTGCGTCACCTGAAAGAACTTTGTGATGATCGTTGTCAAAATACCCGTTCCGATGAGAAGTACAAGACCTATCTTTACCCATACAAAATCGTTAACGGCATTGTTGATGTTTACAATGGTATCAAAAAATGACATTGTAACCCTCCTTATTGTTATTCTGCCTTTGCAGTAATGCTGTAACTTTTTAAGTTTACCACAAAATTCGGCATTTTGCAACATTTTAGCAAGAAAAAATCCATTGCATACCGTATTTTTTTGTGTTATACTTTTATGTGTGAAGGTATTTTTTTAAAAAAGAGGATAAAAAATGACAAATTCAGAGAAAAAACGGCAGGAAATGCTCACCGCCCCCGTTGAGCTTTTGGTCTGCAAGCTTGCCGTTCCCACTATAATCACAATGCTTATTTCCGCCTTTTACAGTATGGCGGACACTTATTTTATCGGCGAACTCAACGACACCTTAGCGACAGCCTCCGTGGGAGTAGCGGTCCCCCTTATGAATATCGTTCAGGCGATAGGCTTTTTCTTCGGTCACGGCTCGGGCAACTATATGTCCCACGCTCTCGGCAGAGGGGACAGCGCTTCCTCCGATAAAATGTCGGATACCTCGGTTATTCTTGCATTTATTTCGGGAACAATTATCTCAATCCTCGGACTTATATTTTTAAAGCCCTTTGTCATCTTACTCGGAGCAACTCCGCTTATAGTCGAAAGCAGTGCCGAATACGCAGGGATAATTCTGCTCGGAGTTCCGTTTATTATGACCGCCTTTACTATGAACAATCAGATACGCTTTAAGGGTAATGCGTTCAGAGGAATGGTAGGAATGGCGGCAGGCTCGGTCTTGAATGTCCTGCTTGACCCTTTGTTCATCACCGTTCTGGGAATGGGCATAAAGGGTGCGGCGATAGCGACAGTCACAAGCCAGATTTTTTCATTCGTGCTACTGCTTTTCATAACGGGCAGAGTGAAATTAAGAAAGCCCGATTTTTCTCTCTCGCAGGAGATAATTTCAGCTTTGTTCAGATACGGAACTCCCTCTTTGCTTCGTCAGTCTGTAATCGGTATTGCGGCAATATGCCTCAACAATGTCGCAAAAGGCTATGACGAGCCTATGATAGCCGCAATTTCCATTGTGCAAAGAATAACCTGGATAGGCGTTTCTGTCGTTATCGGCTTCGGACAAGGTTTTCAGCCGGTCTGTGGCTTTAATGTGGGAGCAAACAGATTTGACCGAGTGCGCAGAGTATATAAATTCTGCATAATTTTTTCAACTGTGTTTATGGCGGTTTTCGGGGCGGTTGTTTTTGCCTTTTCAGAAAATATCATCGCCGTTTTCCGTGACGACCCATTAGTTATCGCCGACGGAACTCCGATGCTCAGAGCGCAGTGCATAACCGCCTTTACGCAAGGTATCATCGTTATGACGAATATGCTTTTGCAGAATATGGGAAAGACTTTTTTGTCAAGCTTTTTCGCTCTTGCAAGGCAAGGACTTTTCTTCATTCCGCTTATATACATTCTCACCGCGCTTTTCGGTATAAAGGGCTTGTGGGTGGCGCAGTCCGCCGCCGAGGTTTTAACGGCAATTCTCGCTTTGCCTATGACATATAAGCTTCTCAAAGATATGCGGAGCGCTACCGCAGAGTAAAATTTTAAAGCACGCTGAAAAGCGTGCTTTTGTTTTGCCCTCTTACGAGGGCGGTTTCGCCAACGGCTCTGCGAGCCTTTCTTGGCGACCTTCTTTTTTGACAACAAAAAAGAAGGCAAAAAATTGCTCCTCGGCGGAGA
>CAMGJS010000041.1 GCA_946056455.1 uncultured Clostridia bacterium
CTCGAATGTTTCGGTTTACATAGACATCAACGGAGATATAGGCCTTTAAAACGGAGGAATAAAAATGGCAATAAGAAATATAGTAAAAAAAGGCGACGAAATTTTAAGAAAAAAATGCAAGCCCGTTACCGAATTCAACGAAAAGCTCTGGGCAATTCTCGATGATATGCGTGAAACCCTCATCAATGCCAACGGCGCGGGACTTGCCGCTCCCCAGGTGGGAATTATGCGAAGATATGCCCTTATCCGACTTCTTGAAGATGTGGACAAAGACCACGAGGACGAGGCTGAAATCGTCGAAATGATTAACCCCGTCATTATAAAAAAATCGGGCAGACAGCGTGATGTTGAGGGTTGTCTTTCCTGCCCCAATGTTTTCGGATATGTAAAAAGACCTAAAAAATGCGTTGTGCGTTTTCAGGACAGAAACGGAAATACCGTTGAAAGAGCGTTTACGGGACTTGGTTGCAGAGCGGCTTGTCACGAAACAGACCATCTTGACGGAGTTCTTTTTGTTGACCTTGTCGATGAATATGTTGACCCCGATGAAGACTAAACCCTACTGAACGGAGGAAAAGTATGAATATCGTTTTTATGGGAACGCCCGATTTTGCCGTTCCCTGCTTAAAAGCCCTTATAGAAAGCGATAATACGGTGCAGGCGGTTTTTACTCAGCCCGATAAACCGAAGGGCAGAGGGTATAAACTCACTCCTCCTCCCGTAAAGGTTGTCGCTATGGAGCATAACATCCCCGTTTATCAGCCCCAGAGCCTTAAAAAAGGCGAGGACGCCGAAAAGTCATCAGAGATACTTAATAATTTGAAGCCCGACTTAATAATAGTTGTCGCTTACGGGAAGATTCTGCCCCTTTCTGTTTTAAATATCCCAAAGCATTTCTGTATCAATGTTCACGCCTCACTTTTGCCTAAATATCGCGGTGCAGGGCCTATCCAGTGGAGCGTTTTAAACGGCGAAAAGGAAACGGGAGTTACAACAATGCTTATGTCCGAAGGTCTTGACACGGGGGACATTCTTCTAAAAAAATCAACGGAAATAGGCGAAAACGAAACAGCTTCCGAGCTTCACGACCGCCTTTCGCTTTTGGGAGCAGAGCTTCTCATAGAAACGATAAATGCCGTAAAATCAGGGAATATTACCCCTATAAAGCAGAACGACGAAGAAAGCTGTTATTCGCCTATGCTTACAAAAGAGATGTGTCCTGTGGATTTTTCAAAGTCGGCAAAAGAAATTCACAATCAGATAAGAGGACTTTCCGACTGGCCTTGCGCTACTGCTAACCTTGACGGAAAGAGAATAAAGCTTTATAAATCCCATATCGTCCCCGATATTAAAGGAAAATCGGGCGAAATTACCGATGCCGAAAGCTTTGTCATCGCTTGCGGTGACGGCAACGGAATAGCTATCGATGAAATTCAGGCAGAGGGCGGAAAAAGAATGAAAACCGCCGATTATTTAAGAGGAAATAAAATTACAAAGGGTACAGTTCTTTCATAATTTTTTGCGGAGGTTTTCTGTATGTCGTCAGCAAGGAGCGTTGCTGTTAAGCTGCTTGCCCGAATGGAAAAGGGCGCTTTTTCAAATATTGTGCTTGATAACGAGCGTTCCTTCAACGAGCTTTCGCAAAGGGACAAAAAGTTCGCAAGCAGGCTGTTTTACGGCACTGTTGAGCGAAAAATCACCCTTGATTATATCCTTTCTTCATACCTTAAAAAGCCGATAAATAAGCTTGATATTGAGGTTCTGCTCATTTTAAGAACAGGTCTTTATCAGCTTTTGTATATGCCCTCAGTGCCCGAAAATGCGGCGGTCAACGAGTCTGTAAGTCTCGCTTCGGAGTTTAAAAAATCGAGTGCAAAGGGTATGATAAATGCGATTTTACGCGGATTTATCAGAAACGGAAAGAAGTTTTCCTTGCCCGATGACGAAATTTCGGCGCTTTCCGTTAAATATTCCTGCCCTGTTGAGCTTATTTCAAAATGGATAGCGGACTACGGCAGAGAAAATACAGAAATAATTCTTCAACATTCTGTTGAAAACGATAATATTATTACAATGCGTATAAATAATACTCAAATCTCGGACGATGAATTCATAACTCGTATGATGAATTATGGAATAGAATGTGACGAGTTTTTGAGCATTTCTCACTGTTTTACAACAAAATCTTTTTCGGACATTGAAAACAATCCGCTTTTCAAAGAAGGCTGTTTTCATATCCAGGATATTTCCTCCCAGCTTTGCGCTGTTGCTTTGGGTGCAAAGGCGGGAGAAACCGTTCTCGATGTATGTTCGGCGCCCGGAGGAAAAGCCTTCACTATCGCCGAAATTATGGGCGATAAGGGGAAAATTCTCGCATTCGACCTGCACGAAAACAGAGTTAAACTCATAAAAAAAGGCGCAGAGCGTTTAAAGCTCAAATCCATTGATGCAAAAGTCGGCGACGCTACCGTATTTAATGAAGAAATTCCCAAAGCGGATAAAATTCTTTGCGATGTTGTCTGTTCGGGCTTCGGAGTAATATCCAAAAAGCCCGAAATAAAATACAAACCCCTTTCGGACACCGAAAAACTGCCCGAAATTCAGTATAAAATTCTTGAAAATGCGTCAAGGTATCTTAAAGTCGGCGGTGAGCTTGTCTATTCGACCTGTTCGCTTTCAAGGGCGGAAAATGACGAAGTTATCGACAAATTCCTTGAAAAACACAAGGACGAATTTGAGGGGATACCCTTTCTTTCGGAACTCGGCGAGCCGTTCGGAAGTTACAAGGCGACTGTTTTTCCTCATCATTTCAACGGGGACGGCTTTTTTATCTCAAAAATCAGGAGGATAGGGTGATATGGAAAAGCTTGATATTCTTTCTATGAGCCTTGATGAGCTTGAAACTGCGCTTCTTTCAATGGGCGAAAAAAAGTTCCGTGCAAAGCAGATTTTTGAGTGGCTTCATATAAAAAGAGTATTTGATTTTTCTTTGATGACGAATATTTCTTCTGCGTTAAGAGAAAAGCTTGACGAAAAATTCTTTATAAAACAGCTTAAAATAGTGAAAAAGCTTTGTTCAAAGATTGACGGCACAATAAAATATCTTTATGAATTATCTGACGGGAACCACATAGAATGCGTCCTTATGGACTATCATCACGGCGACAGCATTTGTATCTCAACGCAGGTCGGCTGTAAAATGGGGTGCAAGTTCTGTGCCTCGACAATAGCAGGGTTTAAAAGAAATTTAACCCCCTCGGAAATGCTTTTGCAGATTTACACCGCAGAAAAGGACAGCGGACGGAAGATTTCAAGCATTGTTATGATGGGAATAGGCGAACCGCTTGACAACTATGACAATGTGATAAAGTTTTTGGGGCTTGTTTCTTCGCCCGAGGGCAACAATATGAGCCTCAGGCACCTTTCGCTCTCTACCTGCGGACTTGTCAACAGAATAAACGAGCTTTCTGAGCATAAATTCGGGCTGACATTGTCTATTTCTCTTCACGCCGCCAATAATAAGCAAAGAAGCGAGATTATGCCCGTTAACGACAGATACCCGATTGAAGAGCTTATTGCCGCCTGCAAGAAATACATTGAAAAAACGGGGCGTAGGATTTCTTTTGAGTACGCTCTTATAAACGGCGTAAACGATGACAGAGAAACCGCAAATGAGCTTATATCATTACTTCGCGGAATGAACTGTCATGTCAACATTATCCCCGTGAATAAAATAAAAGAGCGCAATTTTAAGACCGATACTTCGTCGGTGAGAAGATTTCAGCATTATCTTGAAGAGGGCGGACTTAACGCTACCGTGAGAAGAACTCTGGGAAGCGACATCAATGCCGCCTGCGGACAATTAAGACGAGAATATGAAATATGACAAAAGGGAAGTGAACCGAAAATGAAGGTCGTATCCAACACCAACATAGGAAAAAGGTCGGAAAATCAGGACAGAGTTTATACTTCAGTTCTCGATGACGGCTCGGTGATAGCAATTCTCTGCGACGGTATGGGCGGAGAGAACGCAGGAGGCTTTGCGGCTGAAACTGCAGTAAATATAATAAAAAAGAGAATTCTTTTCGGTTACTCAGAAAACTATGACTCAAATTCCATAAGAAACATACTTATATCCTCCGTTTCGGCGGCTAATGCGGCTGTTTTTGCTGCGGCGGCTGAGGACGAGAGCAAGAAGGGAATGGGAACTACCTGCGTTATCGCTTTTGTGAGAAACGGCGTTGCTCAGATTGTAAATGTCGGCGACAGCAGGGCGTATTTTATCACAAAGGATGGTATGGAGCAGATAACAAAGGACCACACCGTTGTGAGATTTCTTTATGAAAAAGGTGAAATATCAGAGGACGAAATCCCCACTCATCCGCAGAGAAACTATATAACAAGAGCGGTGGGAGCGTCGTCTGTCGTTGACATAGATTATTTTGAAAAGAACATTGTCGATAACGGAAAACTGCTTTTATGCTCGGACGGTCTTTCAAGCTACTGCACCGACGACGAGATTTTCTGCGTTGTAAATAACGGCAATATAGAAGAAAACGCACAACAGCTCATTGAGCTTGCTTTGCCGAAGAGCCGTGATAATATTACCCTTGCATTGATAGGCAATTTGTGATATAATATATTGAATGGTCTTTTTATTACTATTTCATAGGAGTGAAACAGATGGACAGAAATATAGGCAAAAAGTTGGACGGACGCTATGAGATAACCGAGCTTATCGGCATAGGCGGAATGGCTGATGTCTATAAAGCGATAGATATTATCGACGACCGTGTTGTTGCCGTAAAAATTCTTAAAACCGAGTTTTCAAACGACGACGAGTTTTTAAGAAGGTTCAGGAACGAGTCGAAGGCTATCGCTGTTTTGTCGCACCCGAATATCGTCAAGATTTACGATGTCGGATTTACCGAGAAAATACAGTTCATTGTAATGGAATATATAGACGGTATCACCCTTAAGGAATTTATGGAACAGCAGGGTATCCTTAAATGGAAGGACGCTATACACTTCATTATCCAGATACTCCGTGCGTTGCAACACGCTCACGACAGAGGAATTGTTCATAGGGACATCAAACCGCAGAACATAATGCTTTTCCCCGACGGAACGATAAAGGTGATGGACTTCGGCATTGCACGCTTTGCAAGAGAAGAGGGCAAGACTCTTTCAGACAAGGCGATAGGCTCGGTTCATTATATCAGCCCCGAACAGGCAAGGGGAGATATAACGGACGAAAAGAGCGATATTTACTCCGTGGGAGTAATGCTCTATGAAATGCTGACGGGACAAAAACCCTTTGACGCCGATAATCCCGTTTCCGTCGCTCTTATGCATATGCAGAGCAAGGCGAAAAATCCGAGAGAAATAAACGAAACTATCCCCGAAGGTCTTGAAGATATTGTTATAAGAGCAATGCAGAAGGACGCTTCAAAGCGCTATCAGTCGGCTTCCGAGATGATAAAGGATATTGAGGAATTCAAGAGAAATCCGAGTATTGTATTCGAGTACAAATACCTCACTCCGCCCGTTGACGAGAACACAAGATACTTTGAGCCTGTAAGCTCATCAAAAAATGAAAGCGCAAATTCCGACGCGGACAGAAACAAGATAAAATCAAAGGTGCCTAAGATGTTTAAACAAAAAACAAAGCCAAAGCCCGAGTATGACGATTACGACGACGATGATTACGACGATTACGACGATGATGATTATGACGATGACGATGATTATGACGACCGCAGAAGAAGCGGAGGAAAATCGCTTATTGTCCCCGTTCTGGGAGCTATAACGGCGGCGGTAGTTATCATTGCGGCGTTCTTTATAACAAATATGATTATAAAGATAATTTCGCCTTACGGTGTTGAAACATACACTATGCCGAATCTTGTGGGAATGACTATTACGGACGCTCAGTCGCAGTACCCATACTTCCGCATTGTCGAGCTTTCGGAGGAATATTCGGAATACCCCACGGGAGTTATCATTGAACAGCCTATATCCGAGGGTGCGTCTGTCAAGGCAGGCAGAGAGATCAAGGTTACGATAAGCCGTGGAGTGAGAATGATACCCGTGCCCGATGTTAGTAATTATGAGCAGACAAGAGCTGTTGCTATTCTTAAAGACGCAGGTTTTTATGCAAACACAACAAGCCGTATTGATGAAAATGTCACGGCAGGCTTTGTTATTGAAACAGACCCGCCCGCAAATCAGAGCGTGAAGTACGGCTCTTCGATAACGGTTTATGTCAGCCTTGGTCCCGAGCAGGAGGATGTTATCGTTCCCAAGCTTGTGGGAATGAGCATTGAGGAGGCAACAAAGCTCCTCACCGAAAAGAAGCTTGTGACAAAGATAAACCCCGTCGACTCGAAAGAACCCGAGGGAACGGTCCTCAACCAGTCGGTTGAATATCTTGAAATAGTAGGACCGGGAACGGAAATTACCCTTGATGTAAGTACGGGCGTTATCAAGGAAAAATCCTATTACCTCACTGTTGATATTCCGTCAAATGCGGAGGGTGCGTATACCTTCATCGTTTATGTTGACGGAAACGAGATAGCGACTGAAGCTGTTTCGGAGGTTTACAGAAAAGAAAACATTCAGCTTACCATTTCGGGAAATGAAACAAAAACTGTTATTGTTGAAATAAAATATGCGTACGGAATAGCTCCTGTAAAGCTTGCCGAATATGTTATGGACTTTGAAACGGGTAAGTATTATCAGGTATCCTACAACGATTACGCATTTTCAGAGGCAAAGGGATTTTAAATATGAGCCTTGACAAAAATATCGGTATAATAATAAAAGCTGTCGGGGGTCTTTACTTTGTAAAGACTCCCGAAGGCATATTTGAATGTAAGGCAAGGGGAATTTTCAGAAAAGAGGGGATTTCTCCGTCGGCAGGGGATAATGTAAGGATTGAGGATAATATTCTCATTGCGGAAATCCTGCCGAGAAAGAATTTTATCATAAGACCTCCTCTTGCAAACCTTGACCTGCTCGTTTTTGTTGTGTCGACCTGCGAGCCTGTCCCCAACTTTGAGATAATCGACAAATTCATCGCCGTATG
>CAMGJS010000042.1 GCA_946056455.1 uncultured Clostridia bacterium
GATATGAAGACTGTAAAAGGTAAGATTATTGTAGGAATGATTTCACTTGTTACCGCAACGCTTGTTATTCTGGGCATAATATGCTCGGCACTTGCGGCAAAAGGTGTGTCTTCGCGACTTGAAGGCGATATGACCGCTATTGCGGATATTGCGTCCGAGCGTGTAAGATGGGAACTTGAAGCTTTTTCTAATGTTGCGTTTGAAGCAGGCTGTATGAAGGAACTTTCAAGCGACGAACTTTCTGTAAAAGAAAAAGTCGACCTCGTCACTGAAAGGGCACAGTCTCACGGTATGACGAGAGGCGTTATTCTTGACGCTAACGGAATAAATATTGATTCAGGGCTTGATATGTCCGACAGACAGTATTTCAAAAATGCAATGAAAGGGCAGGTTACTGTTTCCGAACCTGTCATTTCAAGAGTAACAGGCAAGGTCAGCATCATTATTGCCGCTCCTCTCTGGGAAAATGGCGTTTACGGCTCAAAGGTTGTCGGATGTGTTTATGTTGTCCCCAATGAAACATTTTTAAACGACATTGTCTCAGGAATAAAGATAAGCAATTCGTGTGAGGCTTATATGATAGACTCAAACGGATATACCATCGCTCACAGCGACATTCAGAAAATTCTTGACGGAGAGAATATAGAGGAGCTTGCAAAGGAGGACAAATCCCTTGCAAAGCTTGCCGAAATACATAAAAGCGCCGAAAAAGGCGAGAGCGACCATGAAAGAGTGAGAATAGCGGGCAAGGATTCTATTGTTGCCTACGCTCCCATTGAAAACACAAACGGATGGTCGATTGTTATCAAGTCGGACGCTAATGATTTTATGGGAGAAGTTTACAATATAATTCTTCTGACCGTTATCTTTGTTGCACTCGGAATAGCCGCCGCAACAATTATTGCAACCTATCTCGGAAGAAGCATCGGTAATCCAATCAAGGCAGTTTCGGAAAGACTTGAAAATCTCGTAAACGGCGACCTTAAAGGCGAGATTCCGACAGTTACCACTCACGATGAAATATCAGTTCTTGCAAAGTCCACAGAAAATCTTGTTGATGAAATAAATATTATCATAAACGATATCGACCGCATACTCAGCGCAATGTCAGACGGTAACTTCAATGTTGATACCGCTTGCAACGCTTCGTATTACAAGGGCGACTTTGCGGGACTTCACAATTCCGTTGTAACGATAAGCGAAAGACTCAGCGGTACGCTTTCTCAGATAAATATCGCCGCCGACCATGTTTCAAACGGCTCCGAGCAGGTTTCCGCAGGCGCGCAGTCGCTTTCGCACGGCGCAATCAAGCAGGCAAGCTCGGTTGAGGAGCTTGCGGCTACTATCGCCGAGATAACACAGCATATCAACAGCACTTATGAAAGCTGTGAAATTGCAAGGAAGAGCACAGACGAATCAAGCGAGGCAATGCGTAGTGCAAATGAGCATATGGATAAGCTTGTTGTTGCAATGGAAAAGATAAATCATTCGTCCGAAGAAATCAGCAAGATTATCAAGGCTATCGAGGATATTGCATTCCAGACAAATATCCTTGCGCTTAATGCCGCAGTCGAAGCCGCAAGAGCAGGCGATGCAGGCAAGGGCTTTGCAGTAGTTGCCGATGAAGTAAGAAACCTTGCAAGCAAATCGGCAGAGGCGGCAAGCAATACAACCGTTCTCATTCAGGAGTCTGTTGACGCAGTCAAGAACGGAAATGCGATTGTTGCAGAAACAGCCGAGCTTATGAATAAGGTCTACGAGGCTTCTATAGGAGTAAGCAAGCTTGTAAATACCATTGCCGAGGCAAGCAGAGAACAGGCTGTATCCGCAGGTCAGATTTCATCGGGAATAGACCAGATATCGGGAGTTGTCCAGACAAACTCCGCAACAGCAGAGCAAAGTGCCGCCGCTTCGGAAGAACTTTCAAGCCAGTCGGCAATGCTCAAAAGACTTATCAGTTCGTTTATTCTCCGCAAGTAAATATTCTAAAACGAAAGGGCATCGGAAAATTTCCGATGCCCTTAATTGTTTATTTTAGCGCATTTTTGAGCTTTTCAAAAAATCCAGGACGCTTTGTGTAGTTCTTATCATCCTCAAGACTTTCTTCAAACGCTTTTAATGCGTCCTTCTGTTTTTTGGTCAGCTTTGAAGGAACTTCAACATAAACCTTGACATACTGGTCGCCTCTTGACGAACTGTTGAGTCTCTTTACGCCCTTTCCTTTAAGTCTGAAAACAGTTCCTGTCTGAGTTCCTTCGGGGACTGTATATTTTACCTTGCCGTCAATCGTCGGAACAACTATCTCGTCGCCGAGAGCCGCCTGAGCAAAGGTTATAGGTATATCAACATGAATATCGTACTCATCACGGACAAATAACGGGTCAGGTCTTACGCTTACAGTGAGAAGTACATCTCCCGAAGGACCTCCGTTTACGCCGTTGCTGCCTTGTCCCGAAAGTCTTATCGTCTGACCGTCGTTTATTCCTGCGGGGATACTTACATTGAGCTTCTTATTGACTCTCGTTCTGCCATATCCGCCACACTTTGAGCAAGGATTGTTGATGACCTTTCCTCGCCCGTTACATCTTGAGCAGGTCTTTGCGCTCGAGATTACTCCGAAAGGCGTTCTCTGCTGAACTCTTACCTGACCTGTTCCGTGACATTCGGGACAGGTGTCGGGCTGGGTACCCTTAGCGCAACCGTTTCCTCCGCATTCTTCACATTTTTCAAGCTTTTCAACGGTAATATCGGTGTTGACGCCGTTGCAGGCTTCCATAAAGCTTATTGTTATGTTCTGCTGAATATCCTGACCTCTTCTTGCGGCATTCGGGTTAGACGACCGTCCTCCGCCGAAAACTCCTCCGCCGAAAATACTGTCGAAAATATCCTCCATTCCGAATCCGCCCGTAAAGCCTCCGCCTGAAAATCCGCCGTTAAAGCCGCCGCCCTGATATGACGGGTCAACTCCTGCGTGACCAAACTGGTCGTAGCGTTCCTTCTTCGAGGGGTCAGAAAGAACCTCATAAGCCTCGTTGACCTCCTTGAATTTTTCTTCAGCCTCTTTGTTGTCGGGGTTAAGGTCGGGGTGATATTTCTTTGCAAGCGAGCGGTACGCCTTTTTTATCTCATCCTCGGAAGCGCCCTTCTGAATTCCAAGCACTTCGTAATAATCTCTTTTATCTGCCAAAGGAAATCCTCCTTTAAACTTCATACGAAACTTACGGTAACGGAAAAAATTCCGCTACCGTCGTTCCTTTAGAAGTTATTCTGATTATGCTTCTGTAAAGTTTGCGTCAACAACATCGTCAGGACCGTTTCCG
Organism: uncultured Clostridia bacterium; assembly: GCA_946056455.1. Taxonomy (GTDB): domain Bacteria; phylum Bacillota; class Clostridia; order Oscillospirales; family Ruminococcaceae; genus RGIG4131. The sequence goes on from CAMGJS010000042.1 coordinate 3,321, forward strand.
CCTGCCGCACCGTTGCCCATATCAGCGCCTGCGTTCATATCGGGCTGTCCCTGAGCTGCGGCGCCCGACTGCTGATAAACCTTTGTGGAGAGCTCCTGAATAGCCTTTGAAAGCTCATCGGTCTTTGCCTTGATGTCTGCTGTATCGTCGCCCTTGCAAGCTTCTTTGAGAGCGTCAATCTTAGGCTGGATAGCGTTCTTGTCTGCTTCGGGAACCTTGTCGCCAAAGTCCTTCAAAGCCTTTTCGCACTGTAATACAAGATTTTCGGCATTGTTCTTTGTATCAACAGCCTCTCTGCGCTTCTTGTCTTCTTCGGCATACTGCTCAGCTTCCTTAACAGCCTTGTCGATGTCGTCCTTGGACATATTTGTTGAGGCTGTGATGGAGATGTTCTGTTCCTTGCCTGTGCCGAGGTCCTTAGCCGAAACATGAACGATGCCGTTTGCGTCAATATCGAATGTTACTTCGATCTGAGGAACACCACGGGGAGCGGGAGCAATTCCGTCAAGTCGGAACATACCGAGCTGTTTGTTGTCCTTTGCAAATTCTCTTTCACCCTGAAGAATGTTGATGTCAACAGCCTCCTGGTTGTCTGCGTATGTTGAGAATACCTGAGATTTCTTTGTGGGGATAGTTGTGTTTCTTTCAATCATTCTTGTGCAAACTCCGCCTGCGGTTTCAATACCGAGCGAAAGGGGAGTAACATCGAGAAGAAGAAGTCCCGTTACATCTCCGCCGAGAACACCGCCCTGAAGAGCCGCACCGAGTGCAACACATTCGTCGGGGTTGATGCCCTTGAAGGGTTCCTTGCCGATAAAGTTCTTTACAGCTTCCTGAACAGCAGGAATTCTTGAAGAACCGCCGACCATAAGAACCTTGTCAAGCTCGCTCGCTTTAAGACCACTGTCTGCGAGAGCCTGCTTTACAGGGCCCATTGTAGCCTGAACGAGGTCAGATGTAAGCTCATTGAACTTAGCCTGAGAAAGTGTAAGGTCAAGGTGCTTGGGGCCTGTTGCGTCAGCTGTGATGAAGGGGAGGTTGATAGGAGCCGAAGGAGTTGAAGAAAGCATAATCTTTGCCTTTTCAGCTTCGTCTTTAAGACGCTGCATAGCTATCTTGTCGCCGCGAAGGTCAATGCCCTCTGCCTTCTTGAATTCGTCAACCATCCAGTTAATAATTCTTTCGTCGAAGTCGTCGCCGCCGAGACGGTTGTTACCTGCCGTTGCAAGAACCTGCTGAACGCCGTCGCCCATTTCAATGATAGATACATCGAATGTACCGCCGCCCAGGTCGTAAACCATTACCTTCTGGTCGTTTTCCTTGTCGATGCCGTATGAAAGAGCAGCCGCAGTAGGCTCGTTGATAATTCTCTTTACTGTAAGACCTGCAATCTGTCCTGCGTCCTTTGTAGCCTGACGCTGTGCGTCCGTAAAGTATGCGGGAACTGTGATAACAGCCTCTGTAACCTTTTCACCAAGGTAGCTTTCAGCGTCCGCTTTGAGCTTCTGGAGTATCATAGCTGAAATCTGCTGAGGTGTGTAATCCTTGCCGTCGATGTTTACCTTGTAATCAGAGCCCATATGTCTCTTGATTGAAGATATTGTCTTGTCGGGGTTTGCAACAGCCTGACGCTTTGCAACCTGACCTACAAGTCTTTCGCCTGTTTTTGAGAAGCCGACAACCGAAGGGGTTGTTCTTGCACCTTCAGAGTTTGCGATAACAACAGCGTTTCCGCCTTCCATAACTGCTACGCAAGAGTTTGTTGTACCAAGGTCGATACCAATGATTTTTGACATATAAATTCCTTCTTTCATTTTTTCTTGTATGGATTATTTGTTTTTAGGGGTTTGCAACTACTACCATTGACGGTCTTATTACCTTGTCGCCGAGCATATATCCCTTCTGGAATACCGTTGCAACGACATTTTCGCCAAGCTCTTCATTTTCGATTTGCTGAACGGCGTGGTGGAATTCGGGATTGAACTGTGCGCCCTCTGCCTGTATCTCGGAAACTCCGAGCTTTTTGAGGATTTCAAGATACTGATTGAATATCATCTGAATACCTTTTTTGAAATTTTCGTCGGGAGTTTCAACCGCGAGCGCTCTTTCAAAATTGTCTATGACCGAAAGTATCTCCGAAACGGCTTTCATTGTAGCGTCGCTGTAAATCTCAATTTTTTCTTTTGCGGTACGCTTTCTGAAATTATCGTATTCGGCAACGGTCCTCAGATACATATCTCTCGAATCTTCAAGCTCCTTTCTAAGCTTTTCTTCCTCAGAAGGTTCCTCTTCTGCAACCTCTTGCGTTTCTTCCGCTTCGGTTACTTCGAGTTCTTCTTCGGTAAGCTCGTTTTTATTTTCTTCACTCATTCTCCTCATTTCCTTTCTCTGTCTTTTCTTCTTCCGATATAATGTCGGAAATCTTTTCGGTAAAATACTCTATATAAGGTATAACCTTTGCATAGTTTATTCTCATAGGACCGATAATACCTATTGAGCCTGCTGTCTTTCCGTCCTTTTTGACCTGCGATGAAATCATACTCGAATTGCCTATTACAAATGTATCCTTTTCTTTTCCGAAAAGAACCTGTATTCCGCTGAAACTATCGTCAAGCAGTTCGGTTATTTCATTCTTATGCTCCAAAAAGGCAACAATTTCATTGTGGTCAAAATCCTTGCATTGCAGAAGATTTTTCTCACCGCTTACTGTAAGCTCTTTCTGCATAAGTCCCTTCGACATCTCATAAACAGCGTTGATAAGGGGAGATAATGTCATCATATACGCTCCCATAGCAACGATTATCTGCTGGAACATTTCTTCCGAAAGGCTTTCAAGCGATACCCCGTGAAGATTTTCGTCCATATACTTCGTAAAGAAGTCAATCTGTTCGGGCGTAAGGTCGAATTCAAGACGGCAAACCTTGTTCTTTATGCTTCCCGATGAGGTTATCAGCAAAAGCACATAAAGCCTTTTTCCCGTCGGAATAACCTCAACCTTTGTTATTACCGAATATTTCGGAGCAAGGTTTGAAGCGACAACAGCGCACTTTGTAATTTCAGCCAACGCGGTTGACGCTGATTGAATGAGCGCTTCTTCCGTCGGAGCGTCGGTGTCAAGCATACTGTCAAGCATCTTCTTGTCTTCGTCCGAAAGAGGATTTTCTTTCATTATCTTGTCAATGTAAAGACGATAACCGCTGAATGTCGGAATTCTGCCTGCTGAGGTATGAGGCTGTTCAAGATAACCCAGCTGCTCAAGAATGACCATATCGTTTCTTATCGTTGCGGACGATACATTTATGCCGTCAAGCTTTGCTATTGTCTTTGAACCGACAGGCTCGCCCGTCAGAATATACTCGTCAACAATCGCGCCGAGTATTTTAAGCTTTCGCTCGTCAAGCATAATATCACCCTTTCTGGCAGTTTCGTTATCGTGTGCTAGCACTCATTATCTTTGAGTGCTAAACATAGAATAGCACCAAAATAATCTCTTGTCAATAGCCTTTTGAAAAATTTTTGAAAAATTTAGGTACAATTTTTTTGAAGTAACCGATAACCTGCGTAACATCGCAGTTCGTAAGCATTTTGTAAAAGTTGACAAAAATTTAACGCCGATATATAATAGTATAAACACAAAAGTTTGTTTTATGGAGGAATGTGGATATGAAAGACGATTTGGTGAATATTGCCTGCTCCTGCCCGGCATTAAAGGTTTCAGACTG
>CAMGJS010000043.1 GCA_946056455.1 uncultured Clostridia bacterium
GAGTTTTTCAAATTCGAGCGTTCTCTGCGCCGTGATATAATAACACAAAAGGACTATCTCAGAGTTCAGCGTGTTCTCACTATGCAGGAAATAATGCTTGAAGACACTGCCGCAAGAGTTGATATGATTTCTGAGGTTTCTGCCCTTGACAAGCAAAAGCTTGACACTCTTATGGAAGGCTTTCAGGAGGAGGGTGCTCATCTCAGCGCCGCTATAGAGGCAAACAGACCAAAGCTTCTTTTAAGCATTGCCGAAATGAAGCAGGAAGCGGAACGCTGGATGTACGAATTCTTCTCAAAGCTTCGTGAGGACATTGTGGCTTGCAGAAACGAAGTCACCGCAGAAGATGTCGAAGCGCATTTTCACTCCTACCTTATGGACAAAGTAGGAGAGGCTTATCGTAAATGTATTGAGGCTCACCAGGCAAGAACCGACGCACTTATCGAGAGAATGAGCAGGGACCTTGCCAAGAAACTGGGCATTGGCAATCTTGCCGTAAACGCCGCAAGCGGAGGAAATGTCAGCGATTATATGCGTGAGGTTAACGAGCAGGTCGCAAAGTCCGTAAAGAATGTTACGGGCAAGGGTTCGGGAACATTCCCCTCGGCTACGATTTCGTCGTTCAAGCTTATTTTAAGGACAAAAAAGCGTTCGGACATTATAGATGTTACGCTTGAAAAGTTTGACGAGATAAGAAACAGCACTGTCAAGGACCTTTCGGTTGCCTATGCAACTCTTGAAGAAAAAGCGTTAAAGCGTTTTGACAATCTTTATGAAACTCAGCTCAATATGGGCAAGGACGCTATAAATCAGACCAAGGAAATGCTTGACAAGACCGACAACGAAAAGATGTCGAGAGTTTTTGAAAAGACAAAGACCGTTCTTGATAACGCAAGAAATGCTCTTAATGAAACTGCTTTTGTTTAATAATATGAAAACAAGCCTGAGAAGACTGCAATCTTCTCGGGCTTGTTTTCATATTGTCCATTCTCCGAATATGACATCGGGCTGATTTGTACTATGTTCTCCGATAATCTTTTCCATCCATATCATATCGTACCATTTATTGAATTTATAACCACATTTATGAAATGTTCCCACAAGCTTAAACCCAAGTTTCTGATGAAAAAGCATACTGTCATTTGTCAGATATTCGTCTGTTTCTTGTGTATATGCAATGCAAGCATTCAGGTTAAGCACTCCCATTTTGCTTAACGATTTTTCAAGAATGTCATAAAGTGCTGTTCCTACGCCTGAATGTCGTTTGTCTTTTCTGACATATATTGTTGTCTCAACAGACCAATCATATGCGGCTCTCCCTTTAAATGCTCCCGCATAAGCATAACCGAGAATTTTGCCGCTGTTATCAACTGCTTTTATGTAAGGATACTTGGCTGATATTTTTCTTATCCTCTCTGCAAACTTCTCGACAGACGGCACTTCATATTCAAAAGAAACAGCGGTTTTTTCAACATAAGGAGCATAGATTTCCAACAGCTCTTTTGCATCCTCTTCATATACTCTCTCAATTCTCAATTCGTTCTCCCCCATAAATTCCGATTTATAAATCAGCTTATTATAACACTAAAGAATAATAAAGTCAATAAAACAAAAAGTCACTTTTGAAATATCCAAAAGTGACCTTTTATTGTGATTACAGATGTAAAAGCGCCGTTGCTGTTCCGAAATAAACGAGAAGCGAAAGAGCGTCGACCATTGTTGTGATGAACGGGCTCGCCATAACGGCGGGGTCAAAACCGATTTTCTTTGCAAGCATAGGCAAAGAACAGCCGATAACCTTTGCAACGATTACCGTTATCACAAGAGTAAGACAAACGGTAAGAGAAATCATTATTCCCGCTCTGTCAAGCAGTATGAGCTTGACAAAATTCGCGGCAGCAAGGGTAAGTCCGCAAAGAACGGCAACTCGGATTTCTTTCCATATTACTCTGAAAATATCCCTGAATTCAATCTCATTAAGAGAAAGTCCTCTTATGATGGTAACAGAAGCCTGACTGCCCGAGTTTCCTCCCGTGTCCATAAGCATAGGGATAAATGCGGTCAATGCAACCTGAGCCGCCAGAGCAGATTCAAACGATGTGATGATAAGTCCCGTGAATGTCGCTGAAATCATAAGGAGCAGAAGCCACGGGATACGCTTTTTCCATGTTTCAAAAACACCTGTTTTAAGATACGGCTTATCGGTAGGAGTAATAGCCGCCATCATTTCGATATCCTCGGTGGTTTCTTCTTCCATGACATCGATAGCGTCATCGAAAGTTACAATTCCCACAAGGCGTGTTTCCTTATCAACAACAGGCAAAGCCATAAAGTTGTATTTACTGAGCATATGGGCAACTTCTTCCTGGTCGGTGTGAGTATCGACGCAGATGACATTTGTTTCCATAATGTTCTCTACGACATCGTCATCATCGGCAACAAGAAGGTCTTTAAGAGAAAGCATACCGATAAGAGTTCTGTTCTGGTCGGTAACATAGCAGGTGTAGATCGTTTCCTTATCAACGCAGGTTCTCCTGATACGCTTTATCGCCTCTTCAACCGTCATCTGAGGTCTTAAACTCAGATACTCGGTAGTCATAATGCTACCTGCGCTGTCCTCGGGATATTTAAGTATTTCGTTTATCATTTTGCGAAGCTCAGGGTCCGCCTGCTTTAATACCCTGTTTACAACATTTGCGGGCATTTCTTCGACAATGTCAACCGCGTCGTCAACATAAAGCTCATCAACGACAGCTTTAAGCTCGGCGTCGCTGAAACCTTTGATTAGAAGTTCCTGCATATCGTCGTCCATCTCGACAAAAGCCTCCGCCGCAAGCTCCTTTGGCAGAAGTCTGAACAAAAGCGGCAGCTTGTCTTCCTGAATATCGTTGAAAATTGTGGCGATATCGGCAGGGTTTATCGTGTTCAAAATGTCACGCAGAGAAGAATATTTCTTTTCTTCAAGCAAAATTTCAATGGTTGAAGAAAATCCCTTGAAATTATCCCCCATTTTAATTCCTCCTTTACAAATTGAAAGAGAGGAAGTATTACGGACGCATCCGCAAAAAGCCGTTTATATGTTAAGGCAATCGGAACGAACGCCCGACAAAACGGTTTTACTGCAACATACGCCGCTACTTCGTCCCGGTTTTCCGCCGTTACCAGCGTCCATTCCTTTCACCTCCGAATTCATCATAAGGTTAGACAAGATATATTTTTGCCTAACCTTATATATTTTATCACGGCGACAAAAAAATGTCAACGAAAAAAATGACCTTTTTGGCAAAATAATGTCAAAAAGGTCGATTTTTTTAAGAAAGCTCAAACATTCCCGTGTAAAGCTGATAATATTTGCCTTTTTGTGCAATAAGCTCGTCGTGGTTTCCTCTTTCAATGATTTTTCCGTGTTCAAGAACCATTATTGCGTGGGAATTTCTTACCGTTGAAAGTCTGTGTGCGATAACGAATACCGTTCTGCCTTCCATAAGACTATCCATTCCCTTTTCGATAAGGGCCTCGGTTCTTGTGTCGATAGAGCTTGTCGCTTCGTCAAGGATAAGCACGGGAGGGTCTGCAACCGCCGCCCTTGCAATAGATATGAGCTGACGCTGTCCCTGAGAAAGATTTGCGCCGTCTGCGGTGAGCAGAGTGTCATACCCCATAGGAAGATGCTTAATAAACGAATGTGCGTTTGCAAGCTTTGCCGCGTTGATACATTCCTCGTCCGTAGCGTCAAGCTTGCCGTAACGGATATTGTCCATAACCGTTCCCGTAAATAGATGTGTATCCTGCAAAACCATTGAAAGAGAACGGCGAAGGTCCGCTTTTTTGATTTTGTTGATATTTATTCCGTCGTATCTGATTTTTCCGTCGGGGACATCATAAAAACGGTTGATAAGATTTGTTATCGTTGTCTTTCCTGCTCCCGTTGAGCCGACAAAGGCTATCTTCTGCCCTTCTTTTGCCCAGAGCGTTATGCCGTTAAGAACTGTCTTGTTTTCTTCATATCCGAAGTAAACATCGTCAAATTCAACATCGCCTTTAAGCTTTGTATAGGTGAGCGTTCCGTCGCCGTGGGGGTGCTTCCAAGCCCAGACTCCTGTTCTCTTTTCAGACTCTGTGATTGTTCCGTCGGGAGCGATTTCTGCATTGACAAGAGTAACATAGCCGTCATCGACTTCGGGCTGTTCATCAATGGTATTGAAAATTCTTTCGGCACCTGCCATAGCGATAAGAATATTGTTGAACTGCTGTGAAATCTGTGTAATAGGCATAAAGAACGATTTTGTAAGCTGAACGAAGGTTGCAACCGTTCCAAGCGTAATCATATCGTTTATCGCCATTATTCCGCCCACAACAGCCGTAACGGCATAGTGGACATGGGAAAGATTACCCATAACGGGCATAAGGATATTCGCAAAGGTATTCGCCTTTGTTGCGGCATTGCAGAGATTTTCATTTATCTTGTCAAATTCGGATTTGACCGTATCTTCGTGACAGAAAACCTTGACGACCTTCTGACCTTCAATCATTTCTTCAATATAGCCGTTTACCTTTCCAATCTCTTCCTGCTGTTTCTTGAAGTACTTTCCGCTGTTTCCGCCGATTTTACCGATAAGGAACATTACAAGAACAAGCATAAGAACAACAAGGATAGTAAGTTGCCAGCTTAAAACAAGCATTGAGACGAAAACTGCTATAACACTGAGCGTTGTTGTAAAAATCTGAGAAATACTGTTACCGAGCATTTCACGCATAGCGTCAACATCGTTGGTAAAACGGCTCATAAGCTCACCGTGAGTATGTGTGTCAAAGTATTTTATCGGCAGCTTTTGGAGATTAACAAAAAGCTCGGTCCTGATTTTATGGAGTATTCTCGTTGACATATAAAGCATTGTTTTATTGAGAACGAAAGTTGATACCGCTCCAAGAACATACATTACCGCTACTCCGAGAACCGCTAAACCAAAATCGGCGATTGTGGGCGCTCCGGGAGCGTTTTTGATTATCGGCTCTATATAAGTGTCAATAAGCTCTCTCAAAAACAATGTTCCGACAACTGACGCAGCTGAGCTGAATACTGCACAGAAAATTGCAAGGACAAGTCTCGGTTTATAATCCTTGTAGTAAGAAAAGAGCCTTGAAAATATCTTTTTAATATTTTTAGGAGCGTCGGGTGTTCTTGCTTTTTTCGGCATAATTACTCAGCTCCTTTCTGCTGAGAGACAAATACCTCTCTGTAAATTTTGTTGCTTTCAAGAAGCTCTTCGTGAGTTCCGACAGCGTTAATTTTTCCGTCGTCAAGTACGATTATCCTGTCAGCGTCCGAAACGGAGGAAATTCTCTGGGCAATGATAATGGTAGTTGTACCCGCAAGCTTTTCTCTGAAGGATTTTCTTATCTTACTGTCGGTCGCTGTGTCAACTGCGCTTGTGCTGTCGTCAAGAATAACGATTTTCGGCTTTTTGAGAAGCGCTCTTGCAATACAAAGGCGCTGTTTCTGTCCGCCCGAAACATTTACGCCGCCCTGACCTAAGTCAGTATCGTAACCATCAGGGAATGACATAATGAACTCGTGAGCCTCTGCCGCTTTACAAGCCTCGATGATTTCTTCGTCCGTTGCGTTTTCGTTGCCCCATTTGAGATTATCACGGATTGTTCCCGAAAAGAGAACATTCTTCTGTAACACCATTGCAACGGAATTTCTGAGTGCGTCAAGAGAATATTCCTTGACATTTTTTCCGCCGACCTTTACCTCGCCGTCAAGAACATCATAAAGTCTTGGAATAAGCTGAACAAGAGTAGTCTTTGACGAACCCGTTCCGCCGATAATACCTATCGTTTCGCCTGATTTTATACTGATATTGATATTTTCAAGAGTAAGGTTTTCTTTATCCTTTGAATAGCTGAAATTAACATGTTCAAATTCAATCGAGCCGGCCTCAACGGTTGTGATACCCTCTGAATTATTCGGTATATCTGTCTGTTCGTCAAATACCTCGACAATTCTTTCCATAGATGCTCTTGAAAGAACAAGCATAACAAATATCATCGAAATCATCATAAGAGATGTAAGTATCTGCATAATGTAGGTGATAAAACCGAGGAGCTCTCCCGATTGCATAGTTCCCGCTACCATAAGATTTCCGCCGAACCAGTAAACAGCAAGAGTACAACCGTACACGACAAGCATCATTATGGGCATTCCGAATATAATAACGCTTTCTGCTTTATACTGCATATCCATAAGCTTTTTTGAAGCTTCGCGGAATTTTTCGCTTTCGTGGTCTTCTCTGACAAATGCCTTGACAACTCTTATTCCGATAAGGTTTTCCTGGACGCTGGCATTAAGCGCGTCATACTTTTTGAGCATTTTTTCAAAAAGCGGAAAAGCCGTTGTCATAATGATAATAATTGCCACTGAAAGAACGGGTATTGCAACAAGGAATATGAGCGCCAACTGAGAGTTTATCCTGAAAGCCTCAACCGTTGCAATAATCAGCATTATGGGCGCTCTTACAAGAAGCCTTATAACCATCATATAAGACATCTGAGTGTTTGTGACATCGGTGGTAAGCCTTGTTATAAGACTTGCGGTACTGAATTTGTCAACATTGGCAAAGGAAAAATCCTGTACCTTATCAAAAAGCTTTTTTCTGACATTCTTGGCAAAGCCCATTGCCGCCTCTGCCGCAAATTTGCCCGATAATGCTCCGAACATAAGCGAGATTATTGCCATAACGACCATAACAACGCCCATTTTTGCAACATATCGGATATCGCCGTATTTTATTCCCTTGTCGACAATCTCAACCATAACAAGCGGAATTGTCGTTTCGAGAATAACCTCGCCGATGACCATGATCGGAGCAAGTATCGACTGTTTAAGATACTTTCCGACGCACGACGAAAGTTTTTTTATCATTCTGTTATCCTCCCCTGTTTTCATTTTTTCACATATACAATTATACTATTTTTTGTTTTTATTGTAAATAACTAATAAAATCAT
>CAMGJS010000044.1 GCA_946056455.1 uncultured Clostridia bacterium
CAGAGGGAAACTGTTTACGAATATGTCTTTATAATTTCCTCGGCAATTTCCCGTCTGCTGATACAGCGGTCCATCGCCTGCTTTTCTATGTAACGGTGAGCGTCGGGTTCGTCCATATGAAGTTCGCCGATAAGCAACCACTTCGCCTTGTTGACAAGCCTTATCTCCGCCATTTTTTCCTCGATTGAAAGAGTTTTCTTCTCGAATTTTCTTAGCCTTTCCCTTGCGCTTGCAAGCCAGTCAAGAGCCGTTGCAATAGTCGGTTTTGATGTAGGCTTTTGCAGAATGAAAACGCCGTGGCCCACGACTTTTTCATATATTTCGGGATAAAATTCCGAACGGACCATAACAAGCACCGCAGTATCGGAGCTTGATGAACAGTCTATTGCAAAGCGCGTTCCCACATCGTCGGGCAAAGGAGAATTGACAATAACAAAGTCAAAACTGCTCTCAGAAAACATTCTCTTTGCGGCGCTTACGCTTGATACTGTATAAACGGGGTCGTATTTCAATTCGGGGAGCATATCGGATAAAGCCGCGTTGAAATTTTCCGCCGCCGAAACGACAAGAACGCTGTAAACCCTAGTTTCAAGGCTCATCCTTTTCTCCCCTTTCATTTAAAAATCCTTTTTGCTATCTGTTACAATAGATATTAAGTATAGCCTCGGGAATATGCTCTTTTATAAAGTCGCTTTCCATTGCCGCCTTGCAAGCCGCCTGCAACGATTCGGGCAATTTTTTAAAGGTAGCAAGAGTTTCCCTGTCCGCTTTGAAAAGATTGAAATCTGCGGCAACGGGCAGTTCGCAATTATTGCTGATACCGTAAAGTCCCGCATAAATCATCAGCGTGAAAGCAAGATAAGGGTTTGCTGTCGGGTCGGGGGAACGAAGCTCTGCTCGGCGGTATTCGCCCGACGCGGCAGGAATACGCACAAGCTGAGAACGGTTTTCGCTGGACCACGAGATATATCCCGGAGCCTTGTTCTTTCCGAAACGCTTGTATGAATTTTCAACGGGGTTCATAAATACCGTCATATCGTTAATTTTTTCAAGAACGCCTGCTATTACGGGGCAAAGGCAATCGAGAGCGTTTTCAGCTCTTGCCGACATATTTATATGAAATCCGTTGCCCGGCTTATCTTCAAGGGGCTTTGCCGAAAAATCAGCAAAAAGACCGTTTCTGTGCGCTACGGTCTTGACAACAACGCGGAACATCACCGCATTGTCGGCGGCTGTTACAGCGTCGGAATAGCGAAAATCTATCTCGTTCTGACCGGGGCCTTCCTCGTGGTGAGAGCTTTCGGGGCGAATGCCCATCTGCTCTAAGGTAAGGCAGATTTCTCTTCTGATATTTTCTCCGTGGTCGTCGGGAGCAATGTCCATATACCCTGCGTCGTCATAGGGGATTTTTGTCGGATAACCGTTTTCGTCAAGCTTGAAGAGATAAAATTCCTGCTCTGCGCCGAACGAAAAACGATAACCTGCTTTCTTTGCGTCCTCAACGGCTTTTTTTAGAAGATTTCTTGTGTCGCACTCAAACGGTCTGCCGTCGGGATATGAAATAGAACAGAACATTCTCACAACTCTGCCGTGTTCGGGGCGCCAGGGGAGTGGCATAAGGGTTTCGGGCTCGGGGTGCAAAAGCAGGTCGGAATGTGTTTCGTCGCCAAAGCCCGCTATTGAAGACGCGTCAAAGGCTATACCGTATTCAAAAGCGCGCGAAAGCTCGTCGGGCATTATGGATATGTTCTTCTGCTTTCCGAAAACATCGCAGAACATAAGGCGGATAAATTTTACATCTTCCTCACGGACATATTGCATAACCTCTTCTTTTGAATACTTCATAACCTTACCTCTTTTCGTTAGTTTGCAACATACATTTGCTTATAGGGGTTCTTGCTGTCGGGTTTTATTACAGTAAATTCCGAATTCATAATTTCTTCTATGTCAAGACCGAAGGTCTTGCAGTAGGGTTCAAGGTGCGTTCTCAGCTCGGAGAGCTCTTCACTTTCAGCCTTTGCTACCCGTACCTGCGACGGAAATTTCACTCCTTCGCATTTTCCGCGCAAAAACATCTTTCCGCCGTGCATACCCGTGCAAGGGAAGTTGCCGACAATTTTGCCCTCTGTAAGTCCGAGGACAATGATAACTCCGCCTGCCTGATATTCGCCTAAAAAGCTTCCCGTTGTTCCGCCTATTATCATAACGGGGACCTTTTCTTTGTACTCTTTCATATGAATGCCTGCGCGGTAGCCTGCGTTGCCCTTGACATATATCTTTCCTCCGCGCATCGCATATCCTGCCGCGTCGCCTATGTTTCCGTCGATAATGATTTCACCGTTGTTCATAGTGTCGCCCACAGCGTCCTGCGCGTTTGCGTTGACCTTTATCGTTGCGCCGTTGAGATACGCTCCCAGCGCGTTGCCGGGGACGCCGTTAATGGTGATTTCTCTGCCCGACATTCCTGCCGCGATAAATCTCTGTCCGCAACAGTTGTCAAGAGTGCAGACCTCGGGAGCTTTGCGCAGAGCCTCGTTTATCTCTTTGTATCCCAGAGCTTTTACATCAATACTCATATTATACCACACCTCCGAACTTTTTTCCACGGGTTTCTGAAGAAAAAGCGGCGGAAGTCGCAATTTTTTTCAGCATTTCAAAGTCAAGTGAAGAAAGCGGCGTTTTTTCGCGGATAAGGGAGGTATATATTCCTGCCCTTTCCGTCTTTCCGATAAGGATAAAGCCTTTTAACAGACCGTCCTTTACAAAAAGTCTCTTTATTCCGTTTTCGTCCTTTTCTTCAAACATCTCTCCGTCATAGCTTCCTGCGGTCATCGCGTGAAGTCCGAAGAAGCCTATGGAGTTCATCGGAATAGCGTTGTCAAAGACCTTTTCTCCGCCTGCCATATTTACTCCTGCGGCAAAGCCCTGCATATATGCGTTAGGCATAAGCGCCATAACCTTTTTCGTGGACGATGAAATATCCTCGCTCTCGGTGCAGTCGCCTGCCGAATAGATATTGTCGACCGAGGTTTTCATTTTTTCGTCAACGATAATTCCTCTGTTTACTTGTGCTCCTGCTTCCTTTGCGATTTCTGTATTCGCTCTTACTCCCACAGCGAGAACGAGTATATCAAAGTCAACTGCATTTCCGCTTTTCATTGCAGCAGAATTTTTCTCGAAGGATACTACGCTGTCGCCTAAAAGAAAATCAATGCCGTTTTCTTCAAGCCTTTTTTGCATAAGAGCGGCGCAGTCGTTGTCGAGAATACTTGACAAAACTCTGTCGGCAAGGTCGCAGACGGTGATTTTTTTCACTCTTTCACAAAGTCCCTCGGCGCATTTAAGACCTATAAGTCCTGCACCGACAATAAGCACTCTCGAGCTTTCGTCAACAGCCTTTTCAAGCGCCAGAGCGTCGTCAAAGGTCATAAACGAGAATTTTTTCTCTACCTTGTCAAGTCCTTCAAAGGGGGGAACAAACGGGCGCGAGCCTGCCGCTATGCAAAGCGAAGTGAAGGGAACTTCCTTGCCGCTTGCGAGTGTGACTTTCTTTGCATTATTGTCAATAGCTGTCGCCTTTTCGCCGTAAAGAACCTTACATCCGTTTTTCTCATAAAAATCTTTGTCACGATAAAGAATACGGTCTTTATCGGTCTTGTTTTCAAGATAATAGGATATAAGCGGACGGCAATAAACGGGGTGATTTTCCTCTGAAATAACGGTAACGGGGCTTTCCTTGTCAACAGACCTTATACCCTCGATACAGCCTGCCGCCGCCGTTCCGTTTCCGATGATAACATATTCGTTCAAACTCATTCGCCTCTTTCCTCATATACTATCGCTCTGTTGGGGCAACCTTTTACGCACGCAGGCTCACCACAAGAATTTTTAAGGCACAATTCGCATTTCTGCATAATGCCGTCGCCGTCGGGCGATAATGCGCCGTAAGGGCATACAAGAACGCAGGTTAAACATCCGACGCACTTGTTTCTGTCAATTTCCACAACGCCGTCCTTTTTGGAAATCGCTCCTGCAATACAGCTTTTAACGCATATAGCGTCAGTGCAATGACGGCAGGATACCGCAAAGGAAATTTTTTCATCGCCCTCTATGTGTATTCTCGGATAGATAGCCTTTCCTTTGAGCGCATAAGCCATATCCTTTGAGCCTGAATTTGCAAAAGCGCAGTTATATTCGCAAAGGTGACATCCAAGACACCATTCTTCGTTTACATATACTCTTTTCATCACAATCACTCCCCTGCGTGAGCTATACCCAAGATTTCAAGCTCTTTTTCGGTAAGACCAATGCCACGGAGCATAAGTCTGTTTCCTCTCAATGCCTCTACGGAGTTTATACCCATTCCGCCCATAAGCTCTTTTATCTCGTGCTTCCACGCAGTCATAAGATTTACAAGTCTTTCGCTTCCCACATCGGGGTTAAGGCGCTTTACAAGCTCAGGGCGCTGAGTAGCGATACCCCAGTTGCACTTGCCCGTCTGACAGGTTCTGCAAAGATGACAGCCGAGAGCAAGAACTGCGGCGGTAGCGATATAACAAGCGTCCGCGCCGAGAGCTATCGCCTTGACAACATCGGAGGCACTTCTCACCGAGCCGCCTATTACAAGAGAAACATTGTTTCTTATTCCCTCATCGCGAAGTCGCTGGTCAACTGCGGCAAGAGCAAGCTCAATGGGGATACCCACATTATCTCTGATTCTTGTGGGAGCGGCACCCGTTCCTCCTCTGAAACCGTCAATAGCGATAATGTCCGCACCGCTTCTTGCAATACCGCTTGCTATGGCGGCGATATTATGTACTGCGGCAACCTTGACAATAACGGGCTTTTTGTATTCCGTCGCTTCTTTTAAAGAGAACACAAGCTGTCTTAAATCCTCGATTGAATAAATATCGTGGTGAGGAGCGGGGGAGATAGCGTCAGAGCCTTCGGGTATCATTCTTGTGCGGGAAACATCGCCGACGATTTTAGCGCCGGGAAGATGTCCGCCGATACCGGGCTTTGCGCCCTGTCCCATTTTTATTTCAATAGCCGCACCTGCGTTTAGGTAGTCCTCATAAACGCCGAATCGTCCCGACGCTACCTGAACTATGGTGTTTTCGCCGTAGCAGTAAAAGTCCTCGTGAAGTCCGCCCTCACCCGTGTTATAAAGAATACCCAGCTCCGTTGCCGCCCTTGCAAGAGAAGCGTGGGCGTTATAGCTTATTGAGCCGTAGCTCATAGCCGAGAACATAACGGGCATTGAAAGCTCAAGCTGAGGGGGAAGCTCGCATTTTAAATTTCCGTTTTCGTCACGCTCGATAGTTTCGGGCTTTTTGCCGAGGAACACCTTTGTTTCCATCGGCTCACGCAAGGGGTCTATTGGAGGGTTTGTTACCTGCGACGCATTGATAAGGATTTTGTCCCAGTAAACAGGCATAGGCTTAGGGTTACCCATTGACGACAGAAGAACTCCGCCGCTGTTCGCCTGCTTGTATATTTCCTTTATGGTGTCATTCTGCCAGTTGGCGTTTTCTCTCAATGTGCAATCGCTCTTGACGATTTTCAGCGCTCTTGTCGGACAGAGCGAAACGCATCTCTGACAATTAACGCACTTCGACTCGTCGCTTATCATACAGCCTCTTTCTTCGCTGTATTTATGTACTTCGTTGGCGCACTGTCTTTCACATACGCGACAACCGATACAACGGTCGCTGTTTCTTATTACTTCAAATTCGGGATAGATAAATTCCACGCTCATTTAAAACGCGCCCTCCTTTACCTTTATTATAACGGGTTCTCCGCCTGCGGGCGCCCATATATTTTCTGCATTCGGTTCCATCGTGCGGATAGCCGCCTCTTCGCTGGCTATATAAACCTTGTCGTCCTTTTCGCCCACAACCATTGAACGAAGTTTAAGTCTGTCGTTAAGAGCCATAATTCCGCCCGTAAAGCCGAAAACTATCGAGAACGGTCCCGTGATAAGCAGGCTCGGGAACATAGTTCTTAAATAGATATGCTTCTGCTTGTCGACAAGGTCTGTCTTGCCGTCGATAGTCGACCAGAAGGGAGCGGCGATAACGCTTGCCGCCTCTGCCTCTGTCAGTCCCTTTACTCTTATAAGGTAGTCCATAATATATGTGATTACCTCAGTATCGGTCTGCAATGTGCATTTGTATCCGAACATCTCGATAAAACGGCGGTTTGCGTCGTATGATGAAATCTCTCCGTTATGTACTATCGAGTAGTCAAGGAGCGTAAAGGGGTGAGCGCCGCCCCACCAGCCCGGAGTGTTTGTCGGGTATCTGCCGTGAGCGGTCCAGGAATAGCCCTCGTATTCTTCAAGCTTATAGAACACGCCGACATCTTCGGGGAAGCCGACAGCCTTGAACGCGCCCATATTCTTTCCGCTTGAAAATACAAACGCTCCCTGCATTTCGGTGTTTATCTTCATTACCGTTCTTGCAACGAACTCTTTCTCGTCAAGCTGCATAGACTCCATCATAGATTTGAGCGGAGCAACAAAGTATCTCCATATAATAGGTTCGTCTGTTATTGCGGGAATTTTTCTTGTGGGGATACGCTCGGACGCTACTATCTCAAAACGCTCCCTCAGAAAATTTTCGCAACTTTTTCTTGTCGCTCTTTCATCAAAGAAAAAGTGCAGGGCATAAAAATCCTTGTATGCAGGGTATATTCCGTAGCCCGCAAAGCCGCCGCCGAGACCGTTTGAACGGTCGTGCATAGGCTTCATAGCCTCGGTTATCATTCCGCCCGACATTTTTTTGCCCTCTTTCGAGATGACCGCCGCAATGGCGCACCCCGAAGGTATCCTTACTTCGCCTTCAAGTTTCATATAAACCCTTTCCTTTCGTGGAAATATCGTATTCAAAGCAAAATAAAAAAGGCGCCCGTTCCGCCCCTATATAATAAGGTACGGAATGAACGCCTTT
>CAMGJS010000045.1 GCA_946056455.1 uncultured Clostridia bacterium
CTTTCGGGGACTTTGGTTACATATACTTATTGTACGGACGGAACTATTCCTACGGGAGGCAGAGATTCCGTCACCGCTGTTGTAGTTTCAACCGTTGTTTCTTCGGGGACGGTCGTTTCGGGCGGAGCTGTCGTTTCGGCAGGCTCTTCGCGCTGATTGTCAGTATTGCCCGTTGTTTCGGTATCGGGTGAGGTTTCGGGTGCCGTTGTTACGGGAACTTCCTCGACAAATGACGCCTCGTTGGAGTTATTGCCTTTCATATAAAGCTTTCCGCGTTTATTTATGCTTATCTTTTCGTTGACGAGCATATATGAAAATCTCAGCTTATACGCAAGGTCGTTCTGGCTACCGAGCTCAACGGTTATTCTGTCGTCATATACAACGCTGAGATTATATCGGTCGGAAATATCAATAAGTGTGATTTTTTCTACAACTCCCTCTGCAAGCATTGTTTCAATAAGAAAATAAAAAGCTTTTTCCTTTTCTTCATCTTCGCACTTTATGAAAGATCCGGGCTCTGAATTTGTCGTTTCACAACCCTTAATGACGGGGTAATCCTTTGCCGCTGTCTGCAAAAAGGAGAGTATCTTTCCGTTTTTGCTTATAAGAAGATAGCCTGAACCGTATTCGACATTTGCAAATTCTTCGGACGGAGTCACGGTTATTTCAACCTTATCGGGAAATTTTTTTGAAACCGTTGCAGTATCTATATAAACAAGCGATTTGAGAATACTATTTTCGGCTTTTGATGAATTAAGCCTTACAAGGTTATCTCCGCTTTTAATTTTGCTTGCCGCAATTATTTCTGAGCTTGAATATATACTTTCTCCGTCAACGGTGACTTCTGTAACATTAAAGAAAACAGTGAGCGACAGAATTATTCCGACAACTATTACAAGAAAAAACACAGCGGTATAATACAGTGAAAGATTTTGTCTTCTGCGCCGTCTTTTACGATTTCCGCCGTTTTGTGAGCTATCACGGCTCTTTACAACATCCCGCATTGTGTTCCTCCCTACTTCCTTATGATTTTTCCTCCGACAAGAGAAAAGGTCTTTTCGATATTTTCATAGCCCCTGTCGATATGATGAATATTTCCGATAACAGTCCTGCCCTCCGCCCCGAGAGCCGCAACGACAAGAGCCGCACCTCCTCTGAGGTCTGTCGCAAGAACATTCGCTCCGAAAAGGCTTTTTACACCTTCTACAATAGCTACCTTTCCCTCGACTTTTATATCCGCGCCCATTTTTGTCAGCGCAGGGACATGCTGATACCTGTTTTCAAATATATTTTCAACAAAAATGCTTGTGCCTTCCGCTTTGGCAAGAGACGCCATAACAATAGCCTGAGCGTCCGTAGGAAAAGCGGGATAAGGCATTGTGAGTATCTTTTTTACCGCTTTGAGCTTGTTTGCCTTGATAAAAACACTGTCGCCGTAAGAATAGATATAACAGCCCATTTCCTCAAATATCGGGATAATGCTGTCAAGGTCGTTGCGGCAAAGCTTTGTTATTCTCAGTTCTCCTCCCGTTGAAGCGGCGGCGGACATATATGTAGCGGCGACAATTCTGTCGGGCATTATTGTATGTTCGCAACCTTTGAGTGAAGAAACTCCCGATATTGTTATTGTGCCCTCGCCTGCGCCCCTTATCTTTGCTCCGCATTTGTTGAGATAATCGGCAAGGTCGGCAATTTCAGGTTCTCTTGCGGCGTTTTTAATCTGTGTCTCGCCTTTGGCAAGACAAGCCGCAAGCATAATGTTCTCTGTTGCTCCGACAGACGGAAAAGGCAGAAGGAGTTTTGCTCCGTTAAGACCTTTGGGTGCAGAGAATGTGAGCGTTCCGAATTCTTCTTTTACAGACGCGCCCATTTTTTTCAGCGAATTTATATGAATGTCGATAGGTCTTGCGCCAAGCTCACAACCACCGGGAAAAGACAGAGCGCATTTTCCCGTTCTGCCTAAAAGAGCGCCGAGAAAAATAATTGAAGAGCGCATTTCGCTCATAAGCTTTTCGGGAATATCCAACCTTTGGGGAGAGCTTTTTATCACTGCGGTGTTCCCGTTTAGAACCGAAGAACAGCCGAGATGCGTCAGTATTCTTTCGGCGGAATATACATCGGTGATAACGGGACAATTATGAAGAACGGTTTCGCCGTCGGTGAGAACCGTTGCGGCAAGAATGGGCAGTGCGCTGTTTTTTGCTCCGCCGACCTCTATTTCCCCCGTAAGCCTGTTTCCTCCGTCGATAATAAGGCTTTGCATTAAATCACCTCGCATAAGACATTTTTGTATATCTTATGTAAGGATGATTTTTTTGTTACTTTACGCTCAGTTTCTCACAATTACGACAAAGAACCTCATAAATTCTGCTGTCGGTATCTCTTACCGCAAGAGCCGAGGCTTTCTCTGCCATTTTGTCAAGCTCTTCTCTGTGATTATAAAGATAGTCTATCTTTTCGATTATTTCATCGGAATTTTCAAGGTTTTTCTGTTCATATACAAATGCCGCGCCTGCGTTGCCAAGCACCATTGCGTTATGATACTGATGATTGCCTGCAACAACGGGTGACGGAATGAGTATCGACGCTCTTCCGACGGTTTCTATTTCAGAGAGAGTGTTTGCTCCGCTTCGGCAGATAATTATATCCGCCGCCGCCATACAGGTTGCCATATTATCGATATATTCACTTACTTTAAGGCGCTTGTCGTTAATGTCGACACCTCTTTCGACAAGAGTTTTTACAAAGGTATCCTTTCCCATTCCGCCGTAGCCGTGGATATGATTTATCGCTTTCTTTCCGCTGTGCCAGGAGATAAGGTCTGCTCCGACTTCGTTTATCTTTCCTGCGCCGAGACTTCCGCCAAAAGAGAGTATGCAAAGGCTGTCGTCAAAGCCGAGTTCTTTTCTTGCCTCTTCTTTGGATTTTGTAGCAATAGCGGAACGAACTGGAAGTCCCGTTACGGTGTATTTTACATTTTTGTCAAGATAATCGAGAGCCTCGGGGACTGTGAGCATAACCTCGCCGACTTTTTTAGACAGAATTCTCGTTGTCACTCCCGGATATGCGTTCTGTTCGTGGATAACTGTGGGAATTTTCATCTGTGCGGCTTTCATAACGATAGGTCCGCTGACATATCCGCCCGTACCGATGACAAGGTCGGGCTTGAAGTCGTTGATAATCTGTTTTGCGCGCGCTCCCGATGAAATGAGATACGCTCCTGCCTTAATGTTTCTTCCTATGTTTTTAACAGAAAGCTTTCTCTGAAAGCCCTTTACCTTTATTCTTGCGAACTGATAATCCGTTTTTGCAAGAAGCTTTTCCTCCATACTGTCGGGAGTCCCCGCAAAAAGAAATTCACAATCGGGGTTATGTCTTTTTATTATTTCAGCGATAGCAAGAGCAGGGTTTAGATGTCCTGCCGTTCCTCCGCCTGCAAGAAGTACCTTTACCATAAAAAATCACCCTTTACCCTCTGATATACTTTGCCGTGATATATTCAGTATAACTCCCATTTCGGCAAGCTGCATAAGAAGAGCTGTTCCGCCGTAGCTGAAAAACGGAAGTGAAATACCTGTATTCGGAACAGCGTTTGTTGCAACGGCAATATTGAGAATTGCCTGCAAGCCTATCTGAAAGGTTATTCCGACAGCAAGCATCATTCCGAATTTATCGGGAGCTTTTGAAGCTATATAAAATCCTCTGAATATAAACGCAATAAAAAGAAAGATAACGAGCATTGCTCCGATAAAGCCGAGTTCTTCGCACACTATCGGGAATACAAAGTCGTTGTGAGATTCGGGCAGATAAAGATATTTCTGTCTTGAATTACCGAGTCCCAAGCCGAAAATTCCGCCTGAACCTATCGCTATGAGCGACTGCTTTGTCTGCCAGGTATCTATGGGTGAGTTAAACGGGTCTATCCAGGCCTGAATTCTGTTGGTGAAGGTTGAGCCTCCTCCGCCCTTTGACATTTTTATATAAAGAACGCCTGCAAGTCCCGTAGCGGCAACAAGTCCCGTTATGAGAAAATGGGTGACTTTTGTTCCGCCGACAAACATCATAACTGCGGCTATCATAGCTATCAGTATCATACAGGAGTAGTGCGGTTCAAGATAGATAAAAAACAAAACGGGAAGAAGAATTACTGCAAACGGCAACATACCGTATTTGAATTCCTTCATACGCTTATAGTTTGCAGCTATCATAAACGAAAAGAGAACTATTATCGCAAATTTCATTATCTCTGTCGGCTGAAACTGCGGTAAAGGTCCTATTTTAAGACCTCTTTTGATGTCGGTTCCTCCGTATGTTTCTCCGATAAAGGGAACAAGAGCGACAAGCACGAAGGATATCGCAAAAAGTCCGAAAGCAATTATCTTCTTTTGCAGAATATGATAATCAAAAAACAACGATATTCCTATCATAACGGCAAAGCCGAGTATTCCGAAAAAGAGCTGTCTTTTGAAATAATAGAATCCGTCTCCTGTTTCGTCAAGAGCTATTGCATAGCTTGCCGAAAACATCATTACAATGCCTAGAGAAAGAAGAACAAGGACGATAAAAAGAAACGAAAGGTCCATTCCGCCTTTGACTATCTTAAAGCTTTCCTTGGGCTTTGTTTTACGGGTGATTTTTGCATTGCCCTTTCCTTCGGCGGCGTTGGTCATTCCTTTTTCCTCCCTTTAAAAAATTCAGATAATTATATGGGAAACATTATTCATAACTGCTATTGTAGCGCCTGCTATTCCTGAAATAAGTCCGACAAGCGAGAAGATTATAACAATTTTGTATTCTCCCCAGCCGCACATTTCAAAGTGATGATGGATAGGCGACATTTTAAAAATTCTCTTACCCGTAAGCTTGAAGCTGATAACCTGCAGCACAACGGAAGCCGCTTCAAGAATGTAGACAAGGGCGATAAAAATAAGCACAATATGAAGTCGCATACTCATTCCCATTGCAACAACCGCTCCGCCTAAGAACATTGAGCCCGTATCGCCCATAAAAATCTTTGCGGGGTGAAGGTTCCAGATAAGAAAGCCTACGCAACCGCCTGCTATCGCTATCGAAAAAATCTCGGTGTAGTATTCATTGAGAGCCGCCGCAACAAATGCAAAGCTAAGTGAACACATAACCGTCACCGAGCCGCAAAGTCCGTCTATACCGTCGGTGAGGTTTACGGCATTTAATATAAAGGTGATAAAAAGTATCATTATGGGATAATAGAAAATCCCCAGATTAAGTTCAAAGAAATAGAAATTTATTGAGGTTGAAGTATCGCCGAGGAAGTAAAGCGCGGCAAGGTACCCTGCCGAGATGAGAAACTGAAAAACAAGCTTCTGCTTTGAATTAAGTCCAAGATTTCTTTTCTTTATTGCCTTGATGTAATCATCGACAAAGCCGACAAGACAGAAAAGAAATGTCGCACATACACCTGCTATAAGCCGTAAAAAGCTGTAATCAACGGCATTTATTTCTCCTATGCTTGTTTTATATGCAGAATATGCCGCTACTCCGACAACTATTGCAACGAGCGAGCCTAAAATGAACATTGCTCCGCCCATTATGGGAGTTCCCTGCTTTGATTTGTGCCAGGTAGGTCCCGACTCTCTTATAGTCTGCTCAAAGCTGACTTTCTTCATAAACGGGATAAAAAACTTTCCCGTTATTGCAGAAACGGCAAAAGCTATTATTGCCGTTGCAACAGTTATCCATACAGGCATATTAATCTTCCTCCGATTTGCTTTTTTCTTCCCTGCAAAGTTCGTCGATAATCTCTTCAAGTTTCATCTCACGACTACCCTTGAAAAGAATTATATCGTCCTTTGAAAGCTTTTGTCTTAAATATTCAATGAGCATAGGCTTATCGGATGTGCAACCCGAATGAAGTCCCAGTTCATCAGCCTTTGCCGCAATGAATTTTGCGTCATAGCCGTAACAGATAAGCTTATCAATTCCGCTTTTTACGATATATTCCCCTATATCCTCGTGAAGCTTTCTTGAAGCCTCTCCGAGCCCTTTCATATCGGCAAGAACGGCAACACGCTTTCCGTTTCCGACAGGTCTCATTCTGCAAAGGGCGTCAATCGCCGATTTCATACTTGACGGCGAAGCATCCTGACAATCAACGACAAAAGTTTTTCCGCCGATATTCTGCACCTTCTGCCGAAGTCCCGATACCTCATATTCGGAAAGCTTCAAAGCTATTTCTTCGGGTTCTGCTCCGCAGGTAACGCCGACTGCGAAAGCCGCCGCCGCATTGTAGATATTGTGTATTCCATAACAGCTGAGCTTTACGCGATAGGTGTTGTCCTTATAGACAATATCAAACGACGAATTTATGTTTGTTTCGATATTTTTCACTCTTATATCGGCGCTTTCGTTTTCTATTCCATAGGTTATAACAGGTCTGTCAAGGGCGATTTTTGACAAGAATTCATCGTCGGCATTGAGTATCAACGGAGAGTCGCTTTCCATTCCGTTTAAAATTTCAAGCTTTGCTTTGAGTATACCCTCCTGAGAGCCGAGATTTTCTATATGAGAAAAACCGATATTTGTAATTACCGCAACGGTAGGCTTTGCTACGGCGCTCTGTCTGTTTATTTCGCCAAAACGCGTCATACCCATTTCAATAACAGCCGCCTCGCAGGAATTATCCATATCAAGCACGGTTTTAACGACCGAAAGAGTATTGCCCTTTCTTGAAGCTCCGCTGACAATGGTGTTATATTTTGACGAAAGAGCAAGGTATATCATTTCTTTTGTCGTGGTCTTTCCTATGCTCCCCGTAACGCCGACAACTATCGGAGAAAACTTTTTTCTGTAATATCTTGCTATGTCAAGCAAAGCCTTGTGAGTATTGTCAACAGTGATACAAGGCATATTTCCTATCTGAAATTCAGTAACGGCGGCAACCGCTCCACATTCAACGGC
>CAMGJS010000046.1 GCA_946056455.1 uncultured Clostridia bacterium
TGTTCTGCCACATAAACAAGAGAACGTCTTGTGATGGATGGAAGAATTGAATCGGGGTGTGATTTCTGCCTATTGTTTTTAAAACGCTGTCGTTCATCGTCTGGGGATTTACGGATATTCTGTCCCCGCCGTTTTCTTTTATCACCGCAAGCTTTTCCGCCGTGATAGTATCCGCGCGCCCCGCTTCAACAGTATATTCACGGATTGTCGAAAGTGTGAAACACCTTGCTACCGTTTTCATAATTTTGTCGATATATTCTGCGTCAAGCGAAGTGGGAGTGCCCCCGCCAAAATAAACAGTGTCAAGAGTAAGTCCTGCTTTTTCGGCATATTCCGCGGTAATTTCTATCTCCTCACAAAGCTTTTCCACATACTGCGGAATAAGCTTCTGCGCGCTGTCCATTGAGTGAGAAACAAAACTGCAATATGCGCACCTTGTCGGACAGAACGGAATTGAAACATAAAGGCTGTATGATTTTTTCGGTATTTTAAGCAGTTTTTCCTGCGTGACGGCGGTTTTGTATGCAAGATTAAGCTTTTCATCGGATATAAAATATTTTTCTTTCATCACAGAGAAGATTTCTTCTCTTGACATATTTTTTTCGATAAGTCTGTTTACTTCCTTGACAGGTCTTATGCCCGTGATACATCCCCACGGCTGAACCTTGCCCGTTAGCTTATAAAGGCACTTGTAAAGCATTCTGCAAAGCGGAAATTCGCACGAAGAAAGTCCGTTTTCTTTCGTGATACTGTCCTTCATAACAGCCTTTTTGCCGTCTAACGAAACCCTGACTTCAAGGCGAAAAAATTCATTTTCTTCTTCAACCGATATTAAAGCAAAGTCGCCGTCCGTGACAACATCGTCATAGACAAACAGGAAATTGTCAACGGGCAGAAAAAGCTTCATTATAGCCTCGGTCTCATATTTAAAGCTGTTGCCCTTAAAACATATCGTCATAGTCAAAGCCCCTGAGATAAGCATTCTCTGCGCGCTCCGAGTTCAGCGTGGTGTTGAACCCGTGCCCTGCATAAATGTTATAGTCGTCGTATTCGCCTTCATAGTCCATCAGCTTTTTGAGAGACAGTACCATATCGTTGTGATTAGCGTCAACAAGGTCTGTTCTTCCTCTGCTTTTGCAGAAAAGCGTGTCCCCTGTGAAGATATTATCACATAAGAAAATGCAGACGCTTCCCGAAGTATGCCCGGGGGTATGCAGAATTTTAAAGTCAAGCTCGTCAATAGAAATTGTATCCCCGTCCGCAAAAGATATTGCATTTTCAACCTTTTTAAAGCTGTTGTCAACCCCGAATGTGAGTGAGAGATTAAGTCTGCCGTCTTTAAGCTTTGAAAGGTCGTTTTCGTGGATATACACTTCCGCTCCCGTTTTTTCTGAAATTTCACCCGCTGAAAAGATATGGTCAAAATGACCGTGGGTAAGAATTATTTTTTTAAGACTTGCGTCACCCAGAGCAGATAGAATTTCTCTGCTTCCCTCGGGAGCGTCTATAAGAACGGCATCGCCTTTATCCGAAACAATGATATAGCAGTTCGTTCCGCAAACGCCAAGTCCTTTAAGCTGTCTTATTTCCATACTTCCTCCGTGTGTAAAATGAATTTGCTATTTGCCCGTTCTTGTTATCGAGGATACCCCGGGGATACGCTTTAACCTTGCGATAACATTGTTGAGCTGTTCTATTCCGCCGACGCTTATTGTCACGGTGATACTTGCATAACCGTCTTTAAGTTCTCTCGACGAGCTTTCGTGAATAAAAATTCTCAGCTCCGAAAGAATTGTGGCAACATCGGCAAGAAGTCCCGGGCGGTCATAAGAAACAATGTCAATAGTAGTGCGGTAGATTTTTGAGTTGGTTTCCTCCCACGAGGCTTTTACCCAGCGTTCAGGCTCTTTGTTGTCACGGATTGCGTTCTGATAGTTCTGGCAATCCGCCTTGTGAATGGATACTCCGTGACCTCTTGTGATAAATCCGACAACATCGTCCCCAGGCAAGGGATTACAGCACTGCGCAAATTTGATAAGGCAGTTTTCCATTCCCTCAACGATAATTCCGTCCGCACTCTTTTTATGCAGAACAGTTGCCGTGAGCGGAAGTTCAACGGGCTTATCACTTTCAAGATACTGCTTCGTGTATTTGTCTTTAAAACGCTGGATAAGCCTTGAAAGAATAATTCCGCCGTAGCCTATCGCCGCATAGAAATCCTCGACCGTTTCGCAGTTGTGGCGGTGCAGGTCGTCGTTCAGAAAATCGTCAAGCTCCTCCTCGGGAACTCTTATAAGGTTTCTTCTGAATTCCCGTTCAAGCTCCGCCCTGCCGTTTCGGATATTTTCGTCACGACATTCCTTTTTGAACCACGAGCGTATCTTAGCCCTTGCTTCGTTTGTCTTTGCAATATCGAGCCACGAGCGGTTAGGTCCTTTTTTCTCGTCCTTTGAAAGAATAATTTCAACAATTTCGCCCGTTTTTATCTTATAGTCAAGGGGGACTATCTTTCCGTCAACCTTCGCCGAGGACATCTTGTGTCCCACCTGAGTATGAATAGCGTATGCAAAATCTATCACCGTTGAATCAACGGGGAGCGTTATCATATCGCCTTTGGGGGTAAACGCAAAAACATCTTCGGGCGCAAGGTCTGATTTTATCGTGCGGACAATTTCTTCAACATCGTTTGTTTCCTGCTGGGCTTCGATAATCTGTCTTATCCACGCAAGTCTGCCCTCAAATCTATCCTTGCCCTGAATTCCCTCTTTATACTTCCAGTGCGCCGCAATTCCGTATTCGGCGGTATAGTGCATATCCCAGGTTCTTATCTGCACCTCGAAAGGTATTCCCTCTCTGCCGATAACGGTAGTATGCAATGACTGATACATATTCGCTTTCGGAGTTGAGATATAGTCCTTGAAACGATTAGGGATAGGCTTGAACATATCGTGTATAACGCCTAATGCGTTGTAGCACTCATAAACGGTCGATACTATTATTCTTATTGCGTATTTGTCATATATTTCATCAAAGCCGCGCTGAGTCATATACACCTTTTTGTATATGCCGTAGATGCTCTTTACTCTGCCGTCAATCTGCGGCTTTTTGATAAAGTCCATACTTTCAAGTCTTGTTCTTATTCTCGCCTGAATGGACTCTATGAACGCCTGTCTGTCGCTCTTGCGCTTTTCCATAACCTGCTCTATTTCGCTGTAAGCAAAAGGGTCAAGGTATCGGAACGCAATATCTTCAAGCTCTTCCTTTATCGCTCTGATACCTAATCTGTGCGCTATCGGAGCGTAGATGTTCATCGTTTCAAGGGCGGTCGCCCTTTGCTTTTCGGGCGGACGGTGATTGAGAGTACGCATATTGTGAAGTCTGTCGGCAAGCTTTATTATTATTACCCTTATATCCTGCGACATTGCAAGAAGTATCTTTCTGACATTTTCAGCCTGCTGTTCTTCTTTTGTAAAAAGAGGAATTTTTCCGATTTTGGTAACTCCGTCGACAAGCATAGCGCAATCGTCGCCGAAAAGCTTTTTTATGTCGTCAAGAGTAGCGTCGGTATCCTCGACAACATCGTGAAGAAGAGCCGCGCATATCGTGTCGGTATCCATTCCGAGTTCAAGGAGAATATACGCAACAGCGATGGGATGGGTGATATACGGCTCGCCCGAATCTCTCTTCTGGTCGATATGCTGCTTTGCGGCAAAGTCATAAGCCTCTGTTATTTTTGTAATATCGTATTGCTTGTCCTCGCTCAGTATTTTGTTCAGCAACAGGTCTATTGTGTATTTTATTTCTTCGTTTGCCAAAGCCTTTCACCCGTTTCGTCAGATTGATTTTATCGCCTTTAACGCATTTGCGCTTTCAAGGTCCACCTTTTTATCCGTTTTCAGACGATATACCGTCTGCCTTGCATAATCGGTCTTTATAAGAGATAATTCCAGAAAGCAGTCAAGAATTATCCTGAATTTGAAATAATTGAGATTATCCGAATAAATATCGGCAAAAAGGTTGTCAATATCATTTCCGCTTTCGGATATTGCTCTGTATACCTTCGCAAATTCCTCTCGGCAAGGAACTGTTATCGTTTTTATTTTTGCGTCAAGCCCTTCGCCGAGACGGTATGCCTCATAGCATTGCTTTGCATTTATGTATTTCTGCTGGGGCACTCCGCTCTTTCTGCAATCCTTGACGGAGTAATCAACATATTCCCTGCCGTTGTATCCGTTTATGTCAAGGTATAGCATAAGGTCGACAGCGTCGCCGTTTTTAAAGGAAAAATCCTCAGGGGTTACATTCCAGTATTTCACACAGAAGAACGCTCCCTTATATCTGAATTTCACCCTTGTATGCCTTTCCGCAAAAAGTGAAATTTCGTCAACTACAGCTCCCACAGCAAGAAACAACGGTTTTGCGTTTCCCTCGCCGAAAGGCTCAAAAACCGAAAGGCTCTTTACCGCGTCAACGGTCATATCCTCTTTTTCAATATACTTATCAGCCTCTATGCACAAAGTCGGCATAACGGGATAATTTTCTCTTGCGTAAAGATTGACCTTTTTTCTGAAAGCTTCTATATTTTCTTCCTTTAACGAAAATCCGCCTGCTCCTATATGTCCTCCGAACTTTTCAAAAAGCTCCTCGCAATAGCTGAGCGCACCGAATACCGAAAATCCTCCTACGCTTCTGGCAGAGCCTCTCGCCATACCGTCCGACACAGAAATTATAAACGACGGTTTGCCGAATTTTTCGGTTATCTGCATAGCGGTAAGACCTATCACTCCCGTGTTCCAGTCGTTGCCGTAAAATACAAGCACACGGTCATTGAGAACATCGGGATTATTATTTATGGTTTCATATATTTCACTGAGGATTTTTTCTTCCTTCTGCTTTCTGTCCGAAACGCAGGCGACAAGCTCCCTGGCTATCATCTGTGCGTCTTCGTCGTCCTCGCAAAGAAAAAGTTCAACGGCTTTTTTGGGCGACAACATTCTGCCTGCACCGTTTATCTTAGGGTTGATGTGAAAAGCGACCGAAGTCGAATTTATCTTTTCAGGGGTTAGTCTGAGTTCCCTCATCAGCGCTAATAGTCCGCAGTTTTCGGTATTTTTGAGATATTCAAGTCCTCTTGAAGCGATATATCTGTTTTCGCCGTCAAGACATACCGAATCAGCGATGGTTGCAAGAGCGGCAAATTCTCCAAACTGTTCAAGAGCCACTTCATAATCTCCGCCCTCCATAGCGGCAATAAGCTTCAAGGCAACTCCCGCTCCGCAAAGATTTTTATAAGGCGAGTGGCAATCGCTTCTGTGCGGATCAACAACGGCGACAGCGTCGGGCAAAACCTCTGACGGCTGATGATGGTCGGTGATGACAAGGCTCATTCCAAGCTCCTTGATAAGCTCTGCCTCTTCTATCGAGGATATTCCGTTATCGACAGTTATTATAAGGTCTGCTCCGTCATCACTGATTTTTCTTATGCTGTCCGCATTAAGACCGTAGCCTTCCTCCCTTTCGGGAATATAGTAAAAGACATCTGCGCCTAAAAGCGAAAGATACGAGTAGAGCATAACCGTCGCCGATATACCGTCGCAGTCATAGTCGCCGTAGATACATATTCTTGCGCCTTCCTCAACGGCATTTGTAATATAGTCCGCCGCCGCCTGCATATCCTTTATCAGAAAAGGCGAAGATAAATCCTTGTCCTGCAAAAAATCCGCTATTTCATCAACCGAGCTGTAACCTCTTGCGGCAAAAACCGTTGCGGCGGTTTTGCCAAGGTCGGTTTTTCTTACAATTTCGTTGACGATTTTTTCATCGGCTTTTTTTACAGACCATCGGTTCATACGGTAAACTCCTTAAAAAACTGAATATCATACTACATACGATATTATTATACTACTTTTTGCATACAAATTCAAGAATTATTTACAAATCATACTTTACATTGAATTTACATAAAATACAAAGAATATCAAAGAAAATAAAAGGGTGTGTGTTTTTATAGATTTAATAATCGCCGATAATAAAGGCATTGAACAAGTCAAAGCAAAGCAGTAGATTTTCAAAAAACTCCGAATATTGTCAAAAACAGTCTTAAATCATCTTAAATCGGGATTGAATTTATAAATGTTATGTGGTATTATACAGTCATAGGGTTGAAAAACTCTTGCATATGCAAAAATTCGCAGAAAGGGGGAACTTTTATGGATTGGATTTTCTGGGTAATCGCTCTTGTTGTATTTGTTATAGCCGAAGTGGCAACCATGCAGCTTGTTTCAATATGGTTTGCGGCAGGTTCATTTGCCTCGCTCATCTGTGCGGCATTCGGAGCTCCTGTATGGGTGCAATTTGTAGTGTTCTTGGCTGTATCGGCGGTTTTGGTGATATGCACAAGACCTTTCGTAAAAAAACTCCAGAAGGACATTGTCCCGACAAACGCTGAACTTGATGTCGGCAAAACCTGCATTGTCACTGAGGCAATCGACAACAGCACAAATTCGGGAAGAGTCAATTTAAACGGCGTCTTCTGGGCGGCAAGGTCTGAATCAGGTGATACTATCCCCGAAGGCACAACCGTTACCGTTAAAAAAATTGACGGAACAAAGCTTATCGTTTCATAACGAAAGCGAAAAATCATTTATCAAAAGGAGAAAACATCTATGGAATGGGTTATAGTAATTATCATTCTCGCAGTAATCATCTTTTTTATCTCGCGTTTCAGAATCGTTCCGCAGGCTCAGGTTTATGTAATTGAGCGTCTTGGTGCATTCCACGCCGCTTGGGGAACAGGCTTCCATGTTCTTGTTCCTTTCTTCGACAGAATTGCAAAGAAGGTTTCAATCAAGGAGCGGCCAGACCGCCCAACTGGACATCGACCTCAAGAAAGTGGGAGCCCCTATC
>CAMGJS010000047.1 GCA_946056455.1 uncultured Clostridia bacterium
ATTCCGTTGCTTGTTCTTACACCAAGTCCTGCATAGTCGCCGTAAAGTACAGCGATAGCGCCTGCCGCCATCTTAGGCATATTGTCCGAAAGGTAAACAGGCTTGCCGAGGAGGAGATAAGGGAAACCTTCTCCGATTGCGTTTGTGTTGAGAAGATACTGTCCGTTTGAGTCCTTGAGTTTCTTGATAAATGCAAATGTTTCAGGATGCATTGTCCAGCAGGCATCCATCTGATATGCTGTCGGGACTTTTGCCTGCAAATCAATAAGCTCATCGGATGTAAGCGATGTTGCCTTGGCTGCGGTCATTGTGTTTGTAGTTGAAAGTGCTCCGCTTGACTTTCCGCTTGTTCCGGGAAGGCTTTCTTTTTCAATGAAATATGAGATTTTTTTTGCCATTTCATTGATTACAAATTCAACAACATCAATGTCGCTGTTGGAAATAAGCGACTTGCTGAGAAGCGCAAGTGCACCGACAAGATATGAATCGAAATCAATTGTTGTGAATTTTCCGATATCAGCTGTGATTTCAGCAAATTCTTCCTGATATGCTACATTGATATCGTGTGAGCCGTCTGCTCCGTATACAGGCACCTTGATTATTCCCTTGCCCGCGAAAGTAGTACATCTTTCAAAAATAGGGCAGATTTCCTGAATTTTTGTTATAACTCTTTTGAAAATGGTCTGAGGAATAATCGCACCATTTGCACCCTTAGTCAGATTCTGACCGGTAACGGCTCTCTGTTCAATAGCAGCGTCAATAAATTCTTTGAACGCTCTTTCTTCTTTTTCTTCGACAGTAGGCTCATTGTTGCCGTCACCGTTTGCGTCTTCAAGAATAGTCTCTTTGATTTTTCTCTGCTCATTAGCAGCCTCGATAGTCTTGTCAAGAGCATTGACTTCATTCTTGTATGCGTCGAACTGAGTGCTTTCCTCATCCGTCATAGCTCTCTGTTCTGTTTCGACAAGCTTCATAATGCCTTCCATAGACTTAACGATTGAATTTCTCTTTTCGATGAGTGCTTTAAGATTCATAAATCATCTCTCCTTTTAATTTCAAAATTTCGATTTCTTTCTTCTTGGTCGAATAATCGACCGCTTTCGCCTTTGGCGGTTCGGTGATTTCTGCGTTGTCCTCGATACCTCTTGACTCTGTTTCGCAGATTTCATCACCGCGAGCCTCGATTGATGTACCGATGTATGCAGGCGTCACCGTCAGCATAGATACTTCCGAGAAATTGGCAAAGTCGTCAATCTCACGCTGGTATACGCCGTCAACGGGGCCGCTCCACATAGAGTGTGCTCCGCCGAACGCGAACGACCAGCCCCGCAGCTCCTTTGCCTTTGATATGACCTCCGTATCTGTTACTACCGTCCGTGCGTAAAGCCCTATGTTGTCTTCGTGCAGCTCAAGTGAGCCGTCTTCTGTTGAACCAATCGTTTTCTCGTGATTAAACATCAGCTTGACAGGCTTTCCTCTTGCGATTACCTTTTCAAAGGTCTTTGCTTTGATACGCTCGACAAAAGGGCCCTTTGCCTCTCTGCACATTGACTGTGGCAAAATACGGCTGTTGCGCTCGACGGCATTGACATATCCCGAAACAACCATCTCTTCGGCACTTCTGAATTCAATTTTCATTTTCTCACCTCCTTTGGGCATAAAAATAGCGCCTACTTTGAAATGAGCAGACGCAAAAATATTCAGTTGTCGCTTGGATATAAAAACAGCACCTTGCAGTTGACTGCAAAATGCTGGTTTTAGTTATTCGTCGTCTTCATCGTCGTCCACGATTTCGACTTCTTCATCTTTGAATATTTCATCTAATGCCGAACTTAGATTGTCGGAGTTTTCAAGAATATTGAGGATTTCATCCAGTCTGTTCCTTTCGTTTCCGTACAAAACAGTCGCGATGACGGTTGATTCGAATAACTCTCCTTCGTGATTTTCATGAGGAAGAGATTTCATTTTCTCTATAATTTTTGTTTCGGTATCGCTAAGTTTCATTTTTCAAAGCCTCCATTATAAGATTTATCTTATCTCCATTTCCAACTATAGAAACTTTGGCCAAGAATTTATATGTTCCGAATTCTATTACATTTAAAACATAAAAATGATTTCTGTTGAAATATCCGTAATTTTTACCCTTGACAGCTCTTGGAAAATCAGTTGCGAATTGATGAGAAACTCTTGTATATTCACTTTGAGACATCTTGAATTTACCAAACCAAAACTTTCCTCGCCTTCTCGGCTGACCTTCATATCTTTCTTCGATTATATCATATAAATCCGATATTTTCAATGCCCTCTGAGAAATATCCGTCATCTGATTGGTGTTCGGAGTATAGACAGTCTTGGTCTTCGGGTCGTATAGCACATCGTTAAGTCCAAGCTTAATAAAGTCAAGACCAAGAGGAGGCATATCCTCTTTGTATCTGACTTCATCTGCCTGCATAAAGTTTGCGTTCAGACCAATCTGATATGCCCGGTATCGTTTAAGAATATCGCCCTTGACAAGCTCGGTCATATCAACCACAAAATACATTGACGACTGCTCGCTTTCAAGTAGCAAGTTAAGATTGAGGACGGTCTGTAGGTCGATTATAATAGGCGTTATAGCCGCCTTAACTGCCGAAGCCTGCTCGTCGTCGTTTGCTTTGCCCGATATAATATCAAGCGAAAGATTAAATATTCTGCATATTTCTTCGCCGTTTGCGGACTTTTGTTCATACATCTGCATTTCTGCGGCACTCGCCGAAGTTTCTTTGAATGTAATGCCCTCGTTCAGGACCATCATTCTGTTTTCAGCATTTGAATAAAAATTGTTCCATTTTTCTCTGATTTCATCCAGTACGGATTCTTCGACTTTTTTTACAGTCTGCAAAAAGCCTTTTTTATTGCCACCTGCTTTAACGCTTGCCAACTCAAGCTTCAACGATGAATAGGCGACATCGAGAATAAGTCTGTTTTCCTTAACTACGCCCGTTCCCGAATAACCGTCCTTGCTATGTCTGAGCAGTCGCAAAAACTCAAACTCACGATATGTCCTGCCGTTTATCAAAATACTTGCCGTCTTGAATATAGGGTCGTTGTTGTGCAGGAAAGAAACGTAATCGCGATTGACATAGTGCAGGGATTTGACTTCGTTGAATTCTTTGTTTATGTAGATATAACCTGCTCCGCTTGTGAGATAATCGATGATGAGTGCCTGTTTCATCTGATACGCTGTCATAAGGTCGCCCGTTTTATCGTTCAGCAAAGCTATACGCTTATCGCCGACAACTTCTTTAACTGCAGGAACTTCCTTTCCGTCCTCTGTTGTTGTCATCGTTTCACGGTATAATTTTATAGGCAATGACGCTATTATCGAAGATATATAGTTTACACACGCGCAAAATGACGGAATATTCATTGCCTCGTCGGTCGTGAGCTCTTTATCAAGCCCCAATACCTCGCGTATCAAAGCAACCGAGTTGTTCTCGTTAAGAACCCGCTCTCTGCTCTCTTTCTTTTTAAATATTTTTTTGATTTTCTCAAAAGCCACCTTTTTACACCCTTTCTAAGTTAATACGCCCCAGGAGATTTGTTTTTCCTGCAATATAACATTGACATTAAGCAGATATATTGCGTTTATTACAGATACGACCATATCAACCTTGCCCGAAGATTTCTTTTTGTTGACATACTTGTTGAGATTTGTGTCCTCGGTGCATCTTGCGTTCTGTATATTTATTTCAAACATCAGATTCTCATCATAGTGAAAAGTATTCTGCAAGACGCTTTCTTTCAATAGCTTAGTCGGTACATGCAGAACGGAAGAATGCTGTTTGATTTCGCAACACTCAATCCCTTCGGATTCCCATTTCTGAACAGACGACAGCGCATTATACTTGTCAAAACCGAGCATTTCAATAGTTACACCATATTTTTGAGGAAGTGATGAGACAAAATTCTCAACAAATTTATAATCAATAATTCGGTCACCGCACGAAAAGCAATATCCTTTCTTGATAAGCTCCTTGTAGTCGACGCCTTCCTTCTTTGATTTGACTTCAACGCTGTCGGCAGGAACAAAGCCCCATCCCTTGGCATAGATTTGTCCATCGTGGAAACATACCATAGCGACCGAGGTATTGTCCTCGGTCATTGAAAGGTCAACGCCGAGATAAACATGCTTGCCAATCCAGAACGAAAGGTCTTCAACGATTTTGCACTTGCGGAAGTCGATAACATCAATAAACCCGCTTGTTCCAAGGGATTTGAACTTGATATTGCAATGCTTGCAGAGAAAGTTTTCTCTTTTATTCTCGTAAACAATGGCATCTTCTCGTTTTTCAATAAGAGCCTGCATGATATGTTCGTGATCATACGCTGCCGGATTCGCCTGATAGATAACAAGGTCGTTGGTCTTCCATTGTTCTCCGGACATAAATTCAATGTCAGGCTCGTAGAGCAGGGAGAACCTCCGCTTATTGCTGTTAAGTCCGTCAAGGACTTTTTTCGATTTGTCTATTTCATCAATAAATCCGTTGTTATCGTTCGGATACTGTGTTGAAATGATTATTCCGAGTTTTTCGGTAAGAGTTATCTGAGAAGAAGACATTGCCTCGACAGGATAACTGTCCATTCCTCCGGCTTCATCGGCCAAGAACATATTAGCCATCTTGCCGTCCATTTTGTCCTGAGAATACGCAAGCGGAGTAAACTCGCTTTCGGTTATTTCACAACGAATTTCAGAGCGAAGAATGTTGAAAACACGATTTCTTGCTCCTGTTGACAGCAAAGGACTGCTTTTTATTATTTTTTTAATTGCAACCTGCAGCTCCTTTGATAGCTTAAGGTCAGGTGCTACAGAAAAGAAACGGGAGAACCGAGGCTCTGTCAGCATGCCGATTATGAATATAACGGCAGATACAAAGGTCTTGAAGTTCTTACGAGCAATTTCAAGGACAACTGTTTGATAAAACCGAGTGGCGTCAGTACGGCTCTTTGTGCAGAATGTTGCGAAGATAAGCAACATTGCATAGTCTTCAAGCCCTTCATACATCGAACATCCAAGGTCCGGATGATTGATAAGCTTGAGCAGCTTGACAATCTTTTTATATGTTTTTTCGCAGATATATGCGTCTTCGCTATTGCCGTCGCATATTTCAATCCACGACGCACATTGTTTTTTGACATATTCGCCGACATAATGATTATCGGGTTCTAAGCACCATTTGGCGTACTTATACGCTCGGCTGTCCTTAATGGCGACCATTTCTTCTCCTTTCCGTTAGGGTATAAAAATAGCGCCTTGCAGTTGACTGCAAAACGCTTTGTGTTTATGAAGTTGAATGCAAAATAGGGGATTTATGTCTATGAGTCAAATATGGATTTGAGTTCTTCCATTCGTTCTTCACCAGATTTAGTTGTATTAACAGACAACAATTGCGAATGCTCTATACATAAATCTCGATGCTTTTTTATTTCTTCTTCTGTTCGCTGGATTAATGGTTTATCGCTCATACTGATTTTATTCATACGAAAACTCCCAATTTAATTTTTTTGAAAAATGTTCTACTGCACATAAATCTAAATTTTCTTTATATTTTCTTGCCCATTCATTGAATACGTAATTATATTCAGTGTCGTTCAATATGGATAATCGCTTACCTTTTCCGACAGATAATTTATATACAGTCCCGTCGTGTCCTGATGCTATCATCGTTTTGATTTGAGGTGTATAATTAAGTGTCATAAAGTCATCAAAACTAAATGCCACATTATTAGGATGATTATGAATAAGAATTAAACTGTTATTGTCGCAACCGGCTGTAGGCAGTTCTATTCCGTTTCCCCCATAAGCACCGAGCTTTATAGGTTCTCCTAATTGTTTCCCGTTTTTAGCATTTGCTATATAAACGGTTTCGGTATCTTTGCCATCGTTTTCATATATAGCTTTTTTGGATAGTTCCATTATCCTCTTATCGCCAACAGGAGAATTTGTTAAGCCTTTGAATTTTTTAATATAGTCTTTGCTTTCAATTTCTTCTCTGTTAGCTGTGAGAGGAGTATCATAAGGTGTTTGCTTTATCGATATAACCATCCCACCGCCCGAAGAAGACCATCTTCCTTTTTCGTCTCTCGGTTGGTTCGGGTTATATCTTTCTTCAATTATACCACCTGAAATGTTGTCAGTCAATAGAAAACGCAGTTGTGTATTTTCTTCATTCAATTTGTTATAATCTTCTGTCAATGCCCTTGTGTATAAGCAAAGGCATTCATACATAGTCTTGTAATCCGTCATAATAAACCTGCTTTAATCGTCGTCATCGTCTGCAAGAGCGGCAAGCAGAGGATTCTCTGTCGGCTGTGGGTCCTTCGGCACTGCCCTGAGTCCCGAGGCAACTGTCATAATGTTTTCTTTTTCAATTTCTAACATCATTTTTCGCTTTTTCATAATCTGCTCGTCGATTTTTGCCGAGCGATTATGCAAGCGGTCAATGTTCGCTGTGAAATCAATCAAGAGCTGGCATTTCTCCATAGGCGTCAAGTCTTTGATAGCATTGTCAAACGCTGTCTGCGTTTCGGCTATGAGGTCAAAAAACTCTGACCGTTGCTGTTCCAGCTTATATGTCTCGCTGTAAATCTGACAATAGCGGTTAATGGCAGAAGAGTATAGCTCGTCTGCCTTGTCCATTCCCTCAAAGAGCTTGCGCAGGCGCTGAAATTCCTTGTGTGCTACCTTGTCGGCTCTTACCTCTTTGCGCTCGATGAGATACTTCCCGGACTGCACTGACTTTTCACCTTCCCGACGAGCCTCAAGCTCCGCCTTCGTTCTGTGTGATTTGCCTTCATTTTCAAGCGTAGCAACGCTCTTCCATGGTCTTCCCATTCTCTTTCAC
>CAMGJS010000048.1 GCA_946056455.1 uncultured Clostridia bacterium
TCATATATAAAAAATAATTTCTACACTATACAAAGCGTTTTGACATTTTGCATAAATTACATAATTTTCTTTGGCAAAAATTGAAGATAATCACCAGAAATAAATTCAAACCTTATGCCGTCCCGTTCACCGTTTATTGCATATTTTGAGCTTTGCCCGTGAATGTGACCGTAATAGCAGTATTTCACATCGTAATCGTACAGCACCTGCAATATGTCATAGTTGCAGTTTGTTCCGAAAATCGGCGGATAATGCAGAACTACAATCGGGATAAGATTTTGCCTGACGGCGCAATCTATCGAGGTTTTAAGCCTTCCTGCCTCTCTTGCAAGCACCTTTGCGTCGGCAGGCTCTTTTGTTTCGTTCATCCAGCCTCTTGTTCCGCAGACGGCATATTCGCCGTAGGGAACGCAGTTATTGTGCAGTATCGTAAAGCTGTCAAGTCCGTTTGACGAAAAAAATTCCTCCATTTTGCGAACAGTAGTCCACCAGTAGTCGTGGTTGCCCTTTATAAGTACCTTTTTCCCGGGAAGAGCGTTTATGAACTCAAAGTCCTTTAATGACTCCGACAAAGTCATTCCCCACGATGTATCCCCCGCAAGAACGACGGTATCCTCGGGAGTGATATTTTTGAGCCAGTTTTCT
The DNA here is from genome assembly GCA_946056455.1 of uncultured Clostridia bacterium. Lineage (GTDB taxonomy): Bacteria > Bacillota > Clostridia > Oscillospirales > Ruminococcaceae > RGIG4131. Next base: position 646 of record CAMGJS010000048.1, read on the forward strand.
TTTATTCTTTCGGTATAATGTTCCCACCCTTGAAAAATATCCATAGATTTATCCGAAGACAGCGACAGATGCAGGTCGCCTATAACATACAAGGACAATATATTCCCCCCTTAAAAGCAATTTAAGCGGAACATAAATCTATATTCCGCTTAAAATTCATAGATTTTTTATATACCGAGCGTTTTGAGGACAAAGTCCTTCATCTCTGCGCTCTCAACACTTCCAGAGAAACGGATTTCCTTGTTTTTGAGCGAAGCGAGAGCCTCGGGGATTTCATACTTTGAAAGAGCGTAAAGTCTGTCGACCATATCAAATTCGTCAATTTCAGGCTTTTTGCCCTCGATAGCTTCAAGCACGCTTGCGCTGAACTTATAGGGGCTTGCGGTGGAGGCAATAACCGTTCTTGTGTTGTCGCCTGTTTCAGCCTTGTAATCTTCATAGACCTTAACAGCAACAGCAGTGTGGGTATCAAGAGTATATGAATACTTTTCGTATGTTTTCTTGATTGTCGCCTTTGTCTGCTCATCGTCGCAGTATCCGCCGTAAAATTCTTCTTTGAGGACTTTCTTTATATCGTCCGAAACTTCGTATTTTCCCTCTTTTGCAAGCTTTGTGAACCACTCTCTTATCTGAGCGTCATTCTTGCCGCAAAGAAGATAGAGAAGTCTTTCAAGGTTGCTTGAAATCAAAATGTCCATCGAGGGAGAAATAGTTGTATAGAAATCGCGGTTGCGGTCATAAACACCCGTGTTGATAAAATCGGTGAGGACTTTGTTCTGATTTGACGCGCAGATAAGCTTTGCTATGGGAACTCCCATCTGCTTTGCAAAATATGCCGCAAGGATATTTCCGAAGTTACCCGTCGGAACAACTATGTTTATCTTGTCGCCGAGAGCGATTTCTTCATCTGCAACAAGAGTAGCATAAGCCGAAACATAGTAAATTATCTGCGGAGCAAGTCTGCCCCAGTTTATCGAGTTTGCGCTTGAGAACATCATTCCGTTCTTGTCAAGAGCGTTCTTTATCTCATCGTTTGTGAAAATAGCCTTAACGCCGTTCTGAGCGTCGTCAAAGTTGCCCTTTATTGCGCAAACGGCAACATTTTCGCCCTCTTGCGTTGTCATCTGACGCTTCTGCATAGGGCTTACTCCCTGCTCGGGATAGAATACCATAATTTCAGTTCCGGGAACATCCTTAAAGCCTTCAAGAGCCGCCTTTCCCGTATCTCCCGATGTTGCAACAAGGATAACTACCTTCTTGTCGCAGTTTATCTTCTTGACAGAAGTTGTAAGAAGATAAGGAAGTATCTGCAAAGCCATATCCTTGAATGCACAAGTAGGACCGTGCCAGAGTTCAAGCATATATGTGCCGTCAAAAAGGTGTGAAATTTCAGATATATTCTCGGTTGAGAATTTCTTGTCGGTGTATGCGTTGTCTGTGCAGTAGTGAATTTCCTCGTCGGTGAAGTCGGTTAGGTATTTTGCAAAAACATACGCCGCTCTTTCGTTATATTTCATTGTTGAGAGCTTTTTTATCTCGTCAAGTGTAATCGAGGGTATCTCATCGGGGATAAAAAGTCCGCCGTCTTTTGATATTCCGCTTGCAATAGCCTCTGCCGAGGTTACGCTGACGCTGTTGTCTCTTGTGCTTTTGTAAATCATTATTACCAATCCTCTCATAGCTCGCTTAAATCAAAAGCGTTGTCTATATAAATTATATCCGATATTTTCCCTTTGTCAAGTTCTATCGAAACCACATCGAACCTTGGCTGTAAATCGCAACCCGTGCGGTATATGTACTCTTCGGCGGTTTTTATGATAAGCTGTCGCTTTCTTTGCGTTACAGCCTCCGTTCCGCTGACCATACTGCCCTTTTTTCTCGTCTTTACTTCTATAAAAAGGACATACTCTCCCTGCTTTGCCACAATGTCGATCTCTCCGCCTCTTATGGTGAAATTCCTGCATAAAATCTCACATCCTCGGCTTTCAAGAAATTCTGCGACAAGCTTTTCTCCTGCATAGCCTGTCTCTTTATTTTTCATTGTAAAGCTTTTTTAAAAAGGTCTTGCGGTGAACTTCCGACGGACCGTATTGCAGTATAAGGTCGGTATGCAGCTTTGTTCCGTACCCCTTATGCTTTTCAAACATATATTGCGGATATTTTTTTGCAAGCTCTGCCATATATCTGTCCCTTGTCACCTTTGCAAGAATAGAAGCCGCCGCTATCGAAGCGGAAGTTCCGTCCCCCTTGACAAGCGTTTGTGCCTTGCAGGGCAGTTCGGGCGGAAGTCTGTTTCCGTCTATAAGAGCAAGGTCGGGTGTTATAGAAAGTCCCTCCACCGCCCTTTTCATCGCAAGATATGTTGCGTTTAAAATGTTAAGACGGTCAATTTCCTCAACAGAAGCCGTCGCCACGCAGTAAGCCTTTGCCTTTGCGATAATCTCGTCATAGAGAGCCTCGCGCTTTTTTTCGGAGAGCTTTTTGCTGTCGTTTATCCCCTCGATGACCGTTCCGCTGTCAAAGATAACCGCCGCCGCATATACATCTCCCGCAAGAGGACCTCTGCCTGCCTCGTCAACTCCGCAAAGAAGAATATTGCCGTTTCTTATATTTTCGTCATACTCAAAAAGCGTCATAGCTTTACGGCTCCTCCAAAGTGATTTTTCCGAGTTTTCCGCTCCTGAATTCGTCAAGAACGGTAATAGCTGCACGCTCGGTGTTTACCTCTCCGCCCGATATGAGCATACCTCTTTTTCTTCCGATTTTTTCAAGTATCTCATACCCCTCGTCGCTATCGGAAATCTCAACGCCGTATCTTGAAACGATATTTTCCTTATACGAATTTTCACAAAGAAAATACAAAAGCCTTGACGCCAAAAGCTCAATGTCGAGAATATCGTCCTTGACTGCTCCCGTGAAGGCAAGCTTTTCGCCGACTTCTTTATCCTCGAATTTAGGCCATAATACTCCCGGCATATCGAGCAGTTCAATCTCGTCGTCGATTTTCACCCACTGCTTTTCTCTTGTAACGCCAGGTCGGTCCTCAACCTTTGTTTTCTTTGACTTCGCCATTCTGTTTATAAACGATGATTTTCCAACATTCGGGATACCTACAATCATAAGGTGCAAGGGTGCTCCTATAATTCCCTTTGCGCGTCTTTTTTCAAGAAGCTCCTTTAAAACCTCTTTTATCATCGGGACAAAATTCTTTATCCCCTTACCGCTTCGGCAATCCGCCGCCATAGCGTAAATTCCCTGAGATTTATAGTAGCTGAGCCATTTATCAGTGACTCTGCTGTCCGCCTCGTCGCACTTGTTGAGTATTACTACCCTCGGTTTGCCAGAAATAAGCTTGTTGAGGTCGGGGTTGCGACTGCTCATCGGTATTCTTGCGTCAACTATTTCAACAACAGCGTCAACAAGCTTTAAGTTTGCAGTTATCATTCGGCGGGTTTTCGCCATATGCCCTGGGAACCACTGTATCGAGGGCGCCTCATTCATTGCCTACCACTCCTATTTTATCTATCGGCGCATATCTGAAAATAACCTTGCCGAATATTTCTTCATCGGTGACAGGTCCCACAAATCTGCTGTCCGTCGACCTGTTTCTGTTGTCGCCCATAACAAAATATTCGCCCTCTTTGAGCGTTATGGGGTACTCTATATAGCTTGAACCCGTGTATGTTCTTTCGTTTATATACGGCTCGTCAATCTCAACTCCGTCAACATATACCACTCCGTTTTCATAATCGACAGAAATGGTCTGTCCGGGGACAGCTATAACTCTTTTTATAATCGGTTCGTTGAACGCTATTGAGTCCACAACGACAACATCGCCGTTTTTATAGTTATTCACGCAGGAAAGATATATGAGCATATCTCCCGTCTGACCTGTTGTTTCATCCCTGCCCACAAATGTGGGGTACATTGAAGGGCCTATAACCTCCGATGTCCTGAAAACGAATGTGAATAGCAGAACAACCGTCAGAAACGAGAAAAACAGCGTTTCTATCCAGTCTATAAGCTCTTCGGCAAAGCTTGTTTTTTTCTTTTCATTTTCGCTCATAACGCAACCGTCCTTTTAAATGAATAGCAAAAAAGGGACACATTTCATTGTCCCTTTTTTCACTCTGAAAGTTAAATTAACGGATTTCTTCCTTAACCTTTGCAGCCTTGCCCACACGGTCACGGAGATAGTAAAGCTTAGCTCTGCGAACCTTACCGTGTCTTACAACCTCAACCTTGCTGATAACGGGCGAATGAACGGGGAATACTCTTTCAATTCCGCAGCCGTGCGCTACTCGTCTTACAGTAAAGGTCTCGGCAATTCCGCCGTGCTTCTTGGCGATAACTGTTCCTTCAAAAATCTGAATTCTGAACTTGTCGCCTTCCTTGATTTTAACATGCACCTTTACAGTGTCACCGATTTCGATAACAGGTGCGTCTGCCTTGAGGCTGTCATTGCTGATTTGCTTGAGTGCGTCCATTTTAATTTCCTCCTAAGTTTTCAGACATTCTTGCCTGCCGAATTCCTTGACGGCGACAGAGGACTATCCGCTTTAATGTCATTATCTGGCATTAACCCCCGACCTTTTGCAAGAAATATTATTTCTTCAAAAAGACGGATATTCAAATGCTTTAAAATTATAACACACGAGAGCACATTTTTCAAGTGCGCTCGCATAAAATTTTATCACAAAACCCTTATGTTTTTTGTGCTTATTGCACTAAAATTATCTATAAGCGAGAATATAAAGAAGTACGCTCCGCTTATTAAAAGCGACAGATTTATCTTAAAAAAGTTCATCATAAGAGCCACCGCAAGCACAAGCGCAGGCGTAATAACGCAGGTGACAATATTGATAAAAGAGAGCAGTTTCGGCTTGCCGTCAAATATCAGAAACAGCAGTTGTCCTCCGTCAAGAGCCTTTATCGGTAACAGATTAAAAAGCGCCGTGGCAAGGTTCATAACGGCAAAGACCTTGAAATTCTCCCCATCAAACATATAAAACACAGCGAACGCAAGAATATTCATCAAAGGACCGCTTAAAAGGATTACCGCCTCTTTTTTGTTTTCGACAAGAGAAAAATCCCTGACAATTTTTATTCCCGCGCCGTAAAGGACAATTTTTTTCACCCCTACTCCGAAAGAAAACAGCGCAAGAAGGTGCCCTATCTCGTGAAGAATACACGAGGCAAGGCTCATATATATACAGGCGGAGCTTTCCGAAAGTCCTAAAAGAGCAATCACAGCAAGAAAGCTGAACTCCACCGAAATAATCGTCTTAAAAGTGCTTTTTACCCTTAAATTCATTATTCTCACCCCAATAGATTTTATTCGGGGCGGACAATAAAAAGAACGGTCGCCAAGGAGCAAAACGCCCTCGGCAACCGCCTGCGCTTTAATTTTCGGGATTTTCTTTTTTTATCCTGAATATCGCTCTGAATATTCCCGAAAGCATCTTGGGAGTTTTGATAACAACAATTTTCATACTTAAAACCTCCGCATTCAATTATGCTATATACTATTCCGCAAAACAGAAAATGTGAGTCAAAGTTCCCATTCTTTTATCTGTTTTGCGTTATTATACATAGAAACATAGCTTGAATACCTCGTTTCTGCTATCTTTCCCGACTTTACCGCCTCTATGACGGCACAGCCCTTTTCGGCTATATGAGCGCAGTTCTTGAACTTGCAGTTGTGGGAATATTCCTCAAATTCAACAAAGCAGGAAGAAAGCTCGTCCGCACGGATAATATCGTAGCGGTTTGTGTCAAAGGTAGAAAATCCGGGAGTATCTGCAACATATCCGCCGTCCGAGAGAGGAAAAAGCTCTACCTGCCTTGTGGTATGCCTGCCTCTTCCCAGCTTTTTGCTTATCTCGCCCGTGTCAAGAGAAAGTGTACTGTCGATATGGTTGAGCAGGGTTGTCTTTCCTGCGCCCGAATTGCCCGTAAAGGCGCTTATCTTCCCTGCAAGCAGGCTTTTTATTTCATCACAGCAGTTTTCCTTGCTGTAATCTATTGTGAGCACATCAATGCCCACCTTTTCATATATACTGCGGATATAGTCCCCCTCCGACAAATCTATCTTTGTAATAGCGATAACAGGCTTTATCCCTTTATACTCGCATACGGCGATGAATTTGTCGATTATCTCAAAGTTGGGGACAGGATCGCAGGTCGACACAACAAAAACAAGCAGGTCAAGGTTTGCAAGGGG
>CAMGJS010000049.1 GCA_946056455.1 uncultured Clostridia bacterium
TATAAAGTTATTATACTATAATTATTTTATTTTAGCAACAGTTTTAAAAAAATCCCATTATAAAAAAATTTTTGTTGAAACGCTTTGCATTTTATGGTATAATTCTTGTGTTAAAAAAGATTGTATATTCAAGGGATCATCAAATTTTAGGAGGAATTTTCATGGAAAACAACAAGCGTCCCGAAAGCATGGTACGCATCACAACACCCGAACTTGCCGACGCATTTATCGCCGAGCAGGTCGACCTTGTCAGAAAGCAGGTCGGCGACAAAAAAGTTCTTCTCGCTCTTTCGGGCGGAGTAGACTCGTCAGTCGTTGCAGCTCTTCTCATCAAAGCTATCGGCAAACAGCTCGTATGCGTTCATGTAAATCACGGACTTATGCGTAAGGGCGAAAGCGAACAGGTTATCGAAGTATTCCGCAATCAGCTTGACGCAAACCTTATTTATATCGACGCTACCGACAGATTTTTAGACCTTCTTGCAGGAGTTTCAGAACCCGAGGCAAAGCGCAAGATCATCGGCGGAGAATTCATCAAGGTATTCGATGAAGAAGCAAGAAAGCTTGAGGGAATTTCCTTCCTCGCTCAAGGCACAATCTACCCCGACATTATCGAAAGCGACGGAGTAAAGGCTCACCACAATGTCGGCGGTCTGCCCGAAGAAATGCAGTTTGAGCTTGTTGAACCCGTTAAGCTTCTCTTCAAGGACGAAGTAAGAGTTGTGGGCAAAAGACTCGGTCTCCCCTCGTCAATGGTTGACCGTCAGCCGTTCCCCGGCCCCGGACTTGGCGTAAGATGTCTTGGAGCAATCACTCGTGACAGACTTAACGCTCTGCGTGAGGCGGACGCTATTCTTCGTGAAGAGTTCAGCAATGCAGGTCTTACCGATAAGGTATGGCAGTTCTTCACAGTTGTTCCAGATTTCAGAGCAACGGGAGTAAAAGACGGCAAGCGTGCATACGACTGGCCCGTTATTATCCGCGCTGTCAATACCGTTGACGCTATGACCGCTACCGTTCCCGAAATCGACTGGGCGGTACTCAAAAAGATTACAGACCGTATCCTCTCGGAAGTCCCCGGCGTTTGCAGAGTTCTCTATGAGCTTTCACCCAAGCCCGTTGCAACTATTGAGTGGGAATAATTTCACAAAAATACAATGCCGTGCAATATGCACGGCATTTTTTATCCTATGACCTTATAATCCTTATCCTCGACCGCTTTTTTGAGCACCTCAAAATCGGTTGGTTCTTTTAAGGTAACTGTCGCTGTTCCTGTTTTGTGGTCGGGGACAGCTTTTTCAACCGTCGGTATCGCTTCAAGCGCCTTTTTGACCGTTGCCTCGCAATGCGAACACATCATTCCCTCGATTTTCATTGTAATTTCCATAGTTTTTTTCTTCCTTTCGGTTTGTTTTTTATTTTCGGGATAAATCTTCACAAAATTAAGTCTTAGCGCGTTTGTCACAACGCAAAAGCTTGAAATACTCATAGCCGCCGCACCGAACATAGGGCTGAGCTCGATATTGAACATCGGAATAAGCGCTCCTGCCGCTATAGGTATGCCTATGACATTATAGATAAATGCCCAGAATAAATTCTGTTTTATGTTGACAAGAGTTTTTCGGCTGAGATTTATTGCGGCGGCAACATCTTTAAGGCTGTTTTTCATCACGACTACATCAGCGGAATCAATAGCAATATCCGTTCCTGCACCGACGGCAAAGCCTGTATCTGCGGCGGTGAGAGCAACTGCGTCGTTTATTCCGTCACCGACCATAGCCACTTTTCCGTGAGCTTTAAGTTCACCTATTATTCTGCCCTTTTCATCGGGGAGCACACCTGCGTAAACCTTTTCGATACCTGCCTTTTTTGCAACGGCACGGGCGGTATTTTCGTTGTCGCCCGTTATCATAACGACATCTAATCCGATTTTTCTTAGCAGACTTACGGCCTCTTTGCTGTCCTCTCTTATATCATCTGCAACAGCGATAATACCTGCCACTTTATTTCCTTTTGCAAAGAAGAGCGGAGTTTTTCCCTCGAGTGAAAGATTATCGGCAATTTTCACCATATTTTCGGGGACATCTGCTTTCTGCGATACAAACTCGAATTTTCCGCCGTAAATAATTTCGCCGTCAAGCGTTCCGCAAAGTCCGTTGCCCGATAATACCTCAAAATCTTTGATTTCTTTAAGGCTTACGCCCTTATCTTCGGCATATTTCACAACCGCCTTGCCGAGTGGATGTTCGCTGTTTTTTTCAAGAGAAAAAGCAATCTGCAAAAGGGTTTCTTCCGAAAAATCGTCCGACGGAATAATGTTTGTCAGGGCAGGCTCTCCCTTTGTGACAGTCCCCGTCTTGTCAAGTGCGATAACCGCCGTTCTTCCTGCCGATTCAAGCGACGCGGCGGTTTTAAAAAGAATGTTGTTTTTAGCGCCAACGCCCGAGCCTACCATAACCGCAACGGGAGTAGCAAGTCCCAGAGCGCAGGGACAGCTTATGACAAGAACGGAAATTGCTCTCGACAATGCAAAGCCTGTATCTTTTCCGACAGAGAGCCAGACAATCAGCGTTATTGCCGAAATAAGAAGTACAACGGGGACAAACACCCCCGAAACCTTATCGGCGATTTTCGCTATCGGAGCTTTTGTTGCGGCGGCGTCGCTGACAGTTTTTATTATTCCTGCAAGAACAGTTTCCTCGCCGACGCTTTCCGCCCTTATCTTTATATGCCCGAAGGTGTTCACCGTTGCGGCAAAAACCTTGTCGCCCTCTTTCTTTTCAAGGGGAATACTTTCTCCCGTCAGGGCGGACTCGTCCACCGAGGTATTTCCGCTTATGACAATTCCGTCAACGGCAATGCTTTCTCCGGGTTTTACAGAAACTATGTCCCCTTTTAAAATATCTTCAACGGGGACAACTTCTTCATCGCCGTTTTCTCTTATTACCGTTGCTGTTTTGGGCGACAGTTTCATAAGTGACTTTATAGCGTCCGTCGTTCTGCCCTTTGAATAGCTTTCAAGAGCTTTTCCTAGTGTTATAAGGGTGAGTATCATTGCGGCGGACTCAAAATAAAGGGAGTGGTAATCTCCTTTGCCCTTTGTCATCAAAAACAGCATAACAACGCTGTATGCAAAGGACGCACCCGATCCGAGCGCCACAAGAGTGTCCATATTCGGAGAACGGTTGACAAAGCCTTTCACGCCGTTTATAAAAAATTTCTGATTGATAATTATTACCGCCGTAGCAAGCAAAAGCTGTAAAAGCCCAAGAGCAATGTGGTTTCCCTCAAAAAATTCGGGGACTTTAAACCCTCCCATCGTGTGCCCCATAGAAAAATACATAAGCGGAACTAAAAATATAAGAGAGAATATAAACCTCGTCACAAGCGTTTTAAATTCAGAATTTGTTTCCTCTTTTTCAGCAGTTTTCTTTTTTGCACCCTTTATCCTTGCCGTATAACCTGCTTTTTCGACCGCAGAAATAATTTCTCCGTCCGAGGCGTCACCCTCCGTAATCATCGTATTAGTCAGAAGATTTACACTGCAAGAGCTGACATTTTTCAGCGAAGATACCGCCTTTTCCACTCTTGCACTGCACGACGCACAGGTCATTCCTCCGACTTCAAAGACCTTTTTCAAATTATCATCTCTTTTCAAAATCTATACAATATTAGTATACTTTACCATTGCACATTTGTCAAGTCTAAAATATTGCGTTTGCTATTGAAAAATATCCGCTTTGGTGATATAATATAGTGTAATGCTTTTTTGATTATTTTAACGAGGTGACCACAAACTTATGCACGGAAATGTAATCTTTCCCCTGCCGTTGCCTGTTCATATCGCATTCGGCGTTTTAGGGACAATATTTTTCATAGCAATGTACGCAAAGAAAAAATCGTTCTATTATCTTCTTCTTTCGGCTTCAATGGCTTCAACCTTTCTTGTATATCTTTGCACAACAAAGCTTTCACGCTCGATTTTGGGGATAGAAGAACTCGTTCTTTATATCCTGATACTTGTCTTTATGTTTATCGACCGACAGAAAGCCAAGAAGAAAGAAAAAGAACAGCAAGAGGTAACAAAGAATGAAGATAGTAATTCTTGAGGAAAACGCAATAAACAATAACGACCTTTGCCTTGACGGTCTTAAAGCTCTGGGCGAAGTGGTGTCGTACGGAGTAACTCCGCCCGAAAAGATTGTTGAATATATCGGCGATGCAGAAGTAGTTCTTTGCAACAAAGCGAATATAACAAGAGAAGTTATGCTCTCCTGCAAGAACTTAAAATACATCGGCGAATGTGCAACGGGCTATAATAATATTGACATAAAAGCGGCGGCGGAGCTTGGCATAACGGTCACCAACGCAGGACAATATTCCACCATGGCTGTCGCTCAGCATGTTTTTGCGTTTATTGCCGAGCATTTTTCTAAAATCGGGGAATACTCCTCCTCCGTTAAAAACGGCGACTGGATAAAGTCGGAAAGCTTTGTCTACTATCTTTCTCCCACAGAAGAAATTTTCGGCAAAACAATGGGCATAATAGGCTTTGGAAGTATCGGCAAGGCTGTCGCAAAAATTGTCGACGCTTTCGGAATGAAAGTTCTGGTTTCAACAAGAACAGTCCCCGAAAAAGATTTGTACCCATATGAATTTGTAGAGAGAAACGAGCTTTTTTCCCGTTCGGACATTATCTCCTTACATTGTCCTCTCACCGACGAAACAAAGAACATTATCAATAAAGAAAGCCTTTCACTGATGAAAAGCACCGCCTTTTTAATAAACACCTCGCGCGGCGGAACTGTCGTTGAAAATGACCTTGCCGACGCTTTGAACAATGATAAAATAGGCGGCGCGGCTGTGGATGTTGTAGCAACAGAGCCTATGCTCCCCGACAACCCACTCCTCACAGCAAAGAATATCATCATCACTCCCCATATTGCGTGGGCGCCGAGGCAGACAAGAGAAAGGCTCCTCTCGATTGTGACGGAAAACCTCAGAGCGTGGCTTGACGGCAAGCCGAAAAATAAAGTAAACTAACCCTTTTGAAAGGAAAAGTTATATGTCAAAGATTTCAGAAAAAAAGAGAATAGTATTTAAAATAGGCACTTCAACCCTCACTCACCGCACGGGTATGCTCAACATAAGACGAGTTGAAAATCTTGTCAAGGTCCTTGCCGATGTTAAAAATCAAGGGCACGAGGTCATCATCGTCACTTCGGGAGCGGTAGGTCTCGGTTGTGCAAAATTAGGGCTTAAAGAGCGTCCCTCCGACACTCCCTCAAAGCAGGCGGCGGCGGCTGTGGGACAATGCCAGCTTATGTATCTTTATGACAAGAATTTTTCCGAATACAATATTCCCGTTGCGCAGATGCTCCTCACAAAATATATCATCGAGCCTACAAGACGGCAGAATGTTGTCAACACAATGACAAAACTTCTTGAACAGGGTGTTATCCCCATTGTCAACGAAAACGATGTCGTTGCTATTGATGAGCTTGAACTTGAAGTGGGCGAAAACGACTCCCTTGCCGCTATTGTGGGAACTATTGCAGGAGCAGACCTTATCGTTATTCTTTCGGATATTGACGGTCTTTATGACGGCGACCCGAGAAAAAATCCCAATGCAAAGCTTATCCCCGTTGTTGAAGAGATAACCGACGAGATACGCAATGTTGCGGGCGGTGCGGGAACAATGCACGGCACGGGCGGAATGATAACAAAAATCAATGCGGCGCAGATAGCAAACGACGCAGGCATTGATATGGTCATTATGAACGGCAAGAACCCTCTTAAAATTTACGAGCTTTTTGAAGACATTCCGACGGGAACGGTTTTCAAGGCAAAGGAGGAAAAGTGATGAGCTATATTGAAGAGCTTGGAAAAAAGGCGAAAAAAGCCTCGGCAGAAATCGCCTCTGCCTCAACAGAGCAGAAAAACAAAGCGCTCAGGTTTATTGCGGACGCTTTAAGAGAAAACAAGCAGAAAATCCTTGACGAGAATAAAAAAGACATAGAAAACGCAAAGCAGAACGGCATAAGCGAGGTTATGACCGACCGCCTTATGCTTAATGAAAAACGCATTGACAGCATTGCGGACGCTGTCGTTGCTCTTACCTCTCTTGCGGACCCCGTAGGAGAAGTATTATCGGGACACACTCATCAGAACGGAATGAAAATCGAAAGAGTAAGAGTACCCCTCGGCGTTATCGGGATAATTTATGAGTCAAGACCTAATGTCACGGTCGACGCCGCCGCACTTTGCATTAAAGCAGGAAATGCCGTAATCTTACGCGGAGGAAAAGAAGCAATAAACTCAAACAAATGCCTTGTTGGGATAATGCGTGAGGCAATGGCAAAATCGGGACTTTCTGCGGATATTGTCGATGTTATCACAGACACTTCTCACGAAACGGCGAATGAATTTATGCGTTGCAACAAATATGTCGATGTTCTTATTCCGAGAGGAAGCGCGAGGCTGATAAGCGCCTGCGTTCAGAACGCTACTGTGCCTGTAATTGAAACGGGAACAGGCAACTGCCATATTTTTATCGACGAAACCGCCGACATTGAAAAGGCTATTGAAATTACAGACAACGGAAAAACTCAGCGTCCGTCTGTCTGCAACGCCGTTGAAAGCCTGCTTGTCCACAAAAATATCGCAGAGAAAATCCTCCCCCTCATAAAAGCAAAGCTTGACGAGCATAATGTGGAGATAAGAGGGTGCGAAAGAACTCTTGAAATACTCGGAAAAAG
>CAMGJS010000050.1 GCA_946056455.1 uncultured Clostridia bacterium
GGAACGGCAAATATCCTTGTCCATTGCGACGGGTTGAATTCGTAATCCATATTTTCTCCTTAAAGGCGACAGAATGATATGTATGGAAACATTATAACACATCCCGACTAAAAATTCCAACTATTTTTTGAATATTTCTGTATAATAATTTTACATATAAAAATTACTTGCAAAATGTCTTAAAATGTATTATAATAGTTGAATATGATAAATCAAACGGTCCCATTCTGACCGAGTTTTACGGATGGTGAAAAATGAGCGATACAATGAACAATCAGAAAGTTGAAATAAAATCAAACTGCATTTTCCCCGCGATTGCTATGAGGGGACTTGTAGTTTTCCCTAAAATAGTTATGCATTTTGATGTTGCGAGAGAAAAATCAATTCAGGCGTTGAAGTCTGCAATGTCAACAGACCGCAGGATTTTCCTTGTAGCACAGAAAGATGTTGCTACGGACAACCCTGGCATTTCAGACCTTTATAAAATCGGCGTTGTGGCTGAGATAAGACAGCTTTTAAAAACTCCCGACGGTGTTACGAGAGTTCTTGTCGAAGGACTTTACAGAGCGCGCCTTGTGGATATTCTCGATACCGAGCCTTATATGATTACACAAATCAGAAAAATGCCCGACCTTTCCTGCCCCAAGGAAGAAGAAGCGGAGCTTACAGCGCTTGTCCGCTCGGTAAAGGATATTTTCGAGCAATACGCCTATAATATGCCGAGAATGCCCAAAGAGCTTATCTCCTCAATTCTTGATGAAGACGACCCGTTGAAGCTTTTTGAAAATATCACCTTCAATGTCGCTCTTCCCCTTGAAGACAAACAGCAGCTTCTTGAAGTAAAATCCTTGATACAAGGGCTCAGCCTTATTGCAATTATCCTTTCAAAAGAGTCCGAAGTGCTTGACATTGAACATCAGATTCAGGAACAGCTTCACGACAGACTTGACAAAAATCAGCGCGACTACTATCTGCGCGAACAGATGAAGATAATTTCAAATCAGCTGGGCGACGATGACGACACTCAGGCAGAGGCGTATGATTATCTTGACAGAATTGCCGCTTTGAATCTCGCTCCCGATATTGCCGAAAAGCTTAACAAAGAGGCTGAACGACTTCTCAAAATGTCGTCCTCATCGCAGGAGGCTTTCGTAGTAAGAAACTACCTTGATACCGTTCTCGAACTTCCTTGGAACAAATCCACAAAGGAAAAGGCGGACATCAAAAAGGCAAGAGCAGTCCTCGATAAAGACCATTACGGTATGAAAAAGGTCAAGGAGCGTATCCTTGAAACTATCGCCGTAAGAGAGCTCAACCCCGACCTTAAAGGACAGATTATCTGCCTTGTGGGACCTCCCGGAGTGGGCAAGACCTCGATAGGTCGCTCCGTTGCAAAGGCGCTGGGCAGAAATTATGTAAGAATTTCTCTCGGCGGAGTTAAGGACGAGTCGGACATAAGAGGTCACCGCAAAACCTATGTCGGCGCAATGCCCGGAAGAATTATCACGGCGATAAAGAACGCAAAGAGCAACAATCCGCTTATACTTCTTGACGAAATAGATAAAATGAGCAACGATTTCAGGGGCGACCCTTCTTCAGCTATGCTTGAAGTTCTTGACAGCGAGCAGAACTGCGAGTTCAGGGACCACTACATTGAAGTTCCCTTCGACCTTGGCAATGTTATGTTCATAACCACAGCCAACACTACCTCGACTATCGCTCCTCCTCTGCTTGACAGAATGGAAGTAATAGAGCTTTCAAGCTATACAGCCGAGGAAAAGTTCCATATCGCAAAGGAACACCTTATATCAAAGCAGAAGAAAAAGAACGGCATAAAGGGCGCTCAGGTGAAGTTTTCGGACGATGCAATAAAGCTCATTATCGACGGCTACACCAAAGAGGCTGGCGTGCGTTCTCTTGAAAGAGAAATAGCTTCACTTTGCAGAAAGGGCGCAAAGGAGCTTATCGAAGAAAATAAAAAGAGCGTTTCGTTCACAGCTTCAAACCTTGAAAAATATTTGGGACCGAGAAAGTATCTTGACGATGAAAAGTCCAAAAAGGACGAAGTAGGCGTTGTCAACGGTCTTGCGTGGACATCTGTCGGCGGAGTGCTTATGCCTCTTGAAGTTATTACTCTTGACGGCAAGGGCGCAGTTGAAGTTACGGGCTCTCTCGGAGATGTTATGAAAGAGAGTGCAAAGATAGCGGTTAGCTATGTCCGTTCCGTTGCCGATAAATACGGTATCAGCAAGGACTTCTACAAAAAGCTTGATATGCACATTCACGCTCCCGAGGGTGCAGTTCCCAAAGACGGTCCATCGGCAGGCGTTACAATGACCACCGCAATAGTTTCGGCACTTACGGGTATTCCTGTAAGAAGTGATGTTGCAATGACGGGCGAGATTACACTTCACGGAAAGGTTCTTCCCATCGGCGGACTTCGCGAAAAGACAATGGCGGCTTATAAGGCAGGAATAAAAACAGTGATTATTCCAGCTAAAAACAAGCCCGACCTTGAAGAAGTCGAAGAAGTTGTAAAAAATTCGATAGAATTTATCTATGCCGAAAATCTTTGCGATGTTTTAGACAACGCACTTGCAAAAAAGCCTGTCAAAAAGGCGACCGCTCCCAAGAGGGCAAAGAACGGGTGAATATATGAACTTTAACAAAGCGGAATTTTTTAAGTCTTTCGGCGAATTTAAACAGCTGCCGCAGTCGGACAGAACGGAGATAGCCTTTGCAGGTCGCTCAAATGTGGGAAAATCTTCGCTTATAAACAAGATTTTCAACAGAAAAAGCCTTGCAAGAGTTTCTTCCGTTCCCGGAAAGACGGCGACAATAAACTTTTATTCGCTTGAAAATATATTTATAGTCGACCTTCCCGGTTACGGCTATGCAAAGGTTGCAAAGTCTGAAAAACAGCGTTGGGCAGGGCTTATTGACGGCTACTTCAATGCTGACCGCAGGCTCGAACTTACCTTTCTTCTTATCGATATGCGACATCCTCCGTCCAAGGACGACCTTATGATGATTGACTTTCTGATAGAGACCGAACAGCCCTTTGTAATAGTGCTGACAAAGTCGGACAAGCTGTCAAAAAAGCAACAGAGTGAGCGTTTAGACGGATTTATGAAAGAAATCCCTTGCGCCGAGGATATAAAGTTCATTCCCTTTTCTTCCCAGACGGGCGAGGGAGTGGAAGAGATAAGAAGTATTATAGAGGAAATTTCATCTGATTAGGAGAGGATAACAATGCTTACAGAAAATCTTGGAGTAAACTCCGCAGGACACCTGACAATAGGCGGAGTGGACACCGTTAATCTTGCAAAGGAATACGGAACGCCCCTTTATGTTATGGACGAGGACCTGCTCCGTGCAAATTGCAGAAAATTCAAAAAATCAATAGACGACTACTACGACGGCGAAGGACTTGTATGCTATGCAAGCAAGGTTTTCTGCTGTCGCGCGGTATGCAAAATCGCTATTGAAGAAAAAATAGGTCTCGATGTAGCTTCTGAGGGCGAGCTTTACACCGCTATAAGCGTTGGCTTTCCTATGGATAAAATCTGCTTCCACGGCAACAACAAGACCGACGACGAACTTACCCTCGCACTTTCTCACGGCGTAGGACATATCATTGTCGATAACATCACAGAGCTTGAAAGACTTGACAGAATTGCCCGTAAAATTCATAAAAAAGCGAATATTATGTTCAGAGTAAAGCCGGGCATCGACGCTCACACTCACAGCTTTATCCAGACGGGACAGATAGACAGCAAGTTCGGACTTGCACTTGAAACGGGCGAGGCTTTCGAGGCTGTAAAGACGGCTATTTCTCTTGAAAATGTCAACCTTAAAGGACTTCATTGTCATATCGGTTCTCAGATTTTTGAGATAGAGCCTTTTGAGCTTGCCGCAAAGGTTATGCTTGAATTCATCGCAAAAATCAAGAACGAACTCGGCTTTGAAATCCGCGAGCTTGACCTCGGCGGAGGATTTGGTATAAAGTATCTCGAAGAACATAATCCCCCCGAATACGACGAATATATGAAGAGAGTTTCGGTTGTTGTAAATCGCGAATGTAAGGCTCTCGGAATAAACAGACCTTTTATCCTCATAGAGCCCGGTCGTTCTATCGCAGGTCCTGCGGGAATTACACTCTATACAGCAGGCGCGGTAAAGACAATACCCAATATCCGCACCTATGTTTCCGTCAACGGAGGAATGACCGACAATCCCCGTTATATTCTCTATCAGGCAGAATATGAGGCACTTGTTGCAAATAAGGCAAACGAAGAAAAAACCGAGCGTGTTACCCTTGCGGGAAAATGTTGCGAGAGCGGAGACCTCATCGGCGAAAATATGCCCATCCAGAAGGTTGAACCGGGTGACATTATCGCTGTTCTTGCAACGGGAGCGTACAACTACTCCATGTCCTCAAACTATAACAGAGTGCCCAAGCCCCCCGTTGTTATGGTTAAGGGAGGAAAAACAAGAGTAGCCGTTAAGCGTGAAACTCTTGAAGACATTATAAGAAACGATGTTGTTTAGGTCTTTACTTTTCGTGTTTAGTATGTTAAAATGAAAATACAATCCGATTTTTAAGGAGGATTTCTCATGAATTCAAAGATTAAGGACAGCAATACCGACGACCTTTTGAACGCTATTTTGTGCCTTGAAAACCTTGACGAGTGCTATAAATTCTTTGAGGACTTATGCACAATTCAGGAGCTTCGTGCAATGGCGCAGAGATTGCAGGTTGCAAAAATGCTTTCAGAAAAGCATGTTTACAGCAAAATCGTTACAGAAACAGGTGCTTCAACTGCGACAATCAGCCGCGTAAAGCGTTCGCTTGACTACGGTTGTGACGGCTATCGCATTGTTTTTGACAGAATGAAAGCCAAGGGAGAAAACAATGAATAGTTATTCCCGTTTTGCACAATACTATGATATCCTTACGGCAAATATCGACTATAAGGCAAGGGCAGAATATTTTGACAGTCTGGTTCAGAAATTCGGCGGAAAAAAGGGTATTCTTCTTGATGTCGGTTGCGGAACAGGCACGCTCACCGAATGTTTCTGCAAGTTAGGCTATGACTGCCTCGGCGTTGATGTTTCTCAGGAAATGCTCACAGTCGCCCTTGACAAGAAAATTGACGGAGATTTGTCTATCCAGTATCTTCATCAGGATATGAAAAAGCTCAAT
Organism: uncultured Clostridia bacterium; assembly: GCA_946056455.1. Taxonomy (GTDB): domain Bacteria; phylum Bacillota; class Clostridia; order Oscillospirales; family Ruminococcaceae; genus RGIG4131. Next base: position 5,207 of record CAMGJS010000050.1, read on the forward strand.
CTTTACGGAAATGTCGATGTTTCCGTCTGCGCGCTTGACGCTTTGAACCATCTGTCCTCCCTTGCCGATATTTCAAAAGCGTTCAGGAGCATTTCAAAGTTCACAAACCCCGACGGTCTTTTCATCTTTGATGTCAATACCATCTATAAGCACAAGCATATCCTCGGGGATAACACCTTTATCTACGACGCTGACGAGGTATACTGCGTGTGGCAGAATACATACAAGCCGAAGAAAAACGAAGTCCTCATCGAGCTTGACTTCTTTGAAAAGCGTGGAGATGTATATTGCCGTTATGAAGAAAGCTTCTCTGAATACGCATATAAAATCGCCGACATTGACAAGCTTCTCACCGAAAACGGTTTTAAGGTTGAGGCTCACTATGATTATGACAGCTTTGACGCTCCCGCAAGAAACAGCGAGAAAATAATTTTTGTTGCAAGAAAGGTTAAATGATTTCACAATGGGCAGAATTGTTAGAGCTATATCGGCGGACGCTTCTGTTGTCGCTACCGCCTTTGACGCTAAGGATGTGGTATCCGAAATTGAAAGGATACACAAGACAAGCGCCGTAGTTACCGCCGCTCTGGGCAGGTTATCCATCGCCGCAAGCCTTATCGGAATAGGTCTTAAAAATAAAGACGACAGCGTTACCGTCAGAATGAACGGCAACGGCCCCTGCGGAACGCTTATCGCGGTTGCCGACAGTATGGGCAATGTCAAATCCTATGTGGGAAATCCCGTTGTTGAAATCCCTCTTAATCAGTTCGGCAAGCTTGATGTCAAGGGAGCAGTCGGTACAGACGGCACTCTTACAGTTATCAAGGACCTTGGACTGCGTGAGCCCTATTCGGGACAGATACCGATAGCTTCTGGCGAAATAGCCGAGGATATTGCCGCATATTTTGCTATAAGCGAACAGATACCCACAGTCTGCGGTCTTGGAGTTCTTGTCAACCCCGACCTTACAGTTGCCGCGGCAGGAGGGTACCTTATCCAGCTTTTGCCCTTTGCCGATGAAAAGGTCATTGATATTATCGAAAATAATGTAAAATCCTTGCCTTCTGTCACAAAAATGCTCTCATCGGGAATTTCTGTCGAAGAAATGTCCTTAAAAGTGCTTGAAGGGCTTGACCCTAATGTTCTTGATGAGTTTTCTGCCGCATATAAATGTGATTGCAGTAGAGAACGCGTTGAAAGAGCACTCATAAGTATGGGCAGGGAAGAGCTTAAATCAATGGCTTCCGAGAATGAAACAACAGAGGTCTGCTGTCATTTTTGCGATAAAAAATACAATTTTTCCTCCGAAGAACTTATTGCTTTGTCAAATAGATAAATTTTTTCAAAAAAGCTATTGACAAAATGAAAAATATGGGGTATAATAATTTTCGTCGTTTAACGGTTGTTTGCGATATGGCCCGATAGTTCAGTTGGTTAGAACGCCGCCCTGTCACGGCGGAGGTCGTG
>CAMGJS010000051.1 GCA_946056455.1 uncultured Clostridia bacterium
TATTATCAGAAACGCTACCGTAAAGGCTCAGCAGCGCTCCGATGAAATTGTCTTTGCGGCAAAGAACGAAGCCGCAGGCATTATCAGCAGAGCAAACGAAGATATAGAGCGTGAAAAGAAGCGCGCCGTAAATCAGATTAAGGACGAAATTTCCGATATAGCAATAGCCGTTGCCGAAAAGGTTGTTGAAAAAGAAATAACCTCAAAGGACAACGACAGACTTATCGAGGAATTTATTGAAAATGTAGGTGAGCTGTAATGGCAGGAATGGTTGAACAAACATACGCCGAGGCTGTTTTCAAGCTTGGCGAAGAACAGAACTGTCTTGATACTCTCTGCAACGAAATTTTTGATGTTGCCGACATTTTAGGCGACAACACCGATTTTTTAAAACTGCTTTCCTCTCCCACAATCCCTCTTGACGAAAAAAAGAGCGCTATTGAGCGTGTTTTTAAAGGCAAAGTTTCGGATTATACCCTGAACTTTCTTTTTGTGATAACAGAAAAGAATCGTTCTTCCTATATCCGCGGAATAGCCGACAGACTTAAAGCTCTTTACAACGATTATAACGGAATAATCGAAGTCAAGGTTACAACATCGGAGGAACTTTCGGCGGAGCTTTCCTCAAAGCTCAAAGCAAAGCTTGAAAGCGTAAGCGGAAAAAAAGTAACACTTATCCCGAAAATCGACAAATCCATACTCGGAGGAATTGTTCTCGATTACGGCAACACCCGTATGGATTCCAGCGTAAAGACGCGCCTTGAAGGTGTAAGAAACGCTGTAAAGTCGATAATAGCATAAATTTTTAAACCGAAAGGTGTGAACAAATTGAATTTACGCCCAGATGAAATTACAGGTCTTATTAAAGAAGAAATAAAAAACTACGGCAATAAGATCGAAAATACCGACATCGGCACGGTTGTCACCGTAGGCGACGGTATTGCGAATATTCACGGGCTTGAGAAGTGTATGTCAAACGAACTTCTCGAGTTTGGAAACGGCGTTTACGGAATGGCTCTCAACCTTGAACAGGAATTTGTCGGAGCGGTTATGCTCGGCGACGATAAAGGCATTAAAGAGGGCGACACCGTAAAGCGTACGGGAAAAATCGTTTCCGTTCCCGTCGGCGAAGAGCTTCTCGGAAGAGTAGTAAACTCTTTGGGACAGGCTATCGACGGTAAGGGACCTATCCTCACTACAGAAACCCGTCCTATCGAGCAGATAGCTCCGGGTATCATCACAAGAAAATCAGTTAATGTTCCTTTGCAGACAGGTATCAAGGCTATCGACTCTATGATTCCTATCGGCAGAGGTCAGCGTGAGCTTATCATCGGCGACCGTCAGACAGGTAAGACCGCAATAGCTCTCGATACAATCATCAACCAGAAGGACAAGGATGTAATCTGTATCTATGTTGCAATAGGACAGAAGCGTTCAACGGTTGCAAATGTCGTTGAAACACTCACCAAAAACGGCGCTATGGATTACACAATTGTAGTTTCGGCAACAGCGTCCGAGCTTGCGCCCTTGCAGTATATCGCTCCCTATGCAGGTTGCGCAATGGGCGAATACTTTATGTCAAAGGGAAAAGATGTTCTCTGCGTTTATGACGACCTTTCAAAGCACGCTGTCGCTTACCGCGCACTGTCACTTCTGCTTAAACGCCCACCCGGACGAGAAGCTTATCCCGGAGATGTATTCTATCTCCATTCAAGACTTCTTGAACGAGCTTGTAACCTCAACGAAAATTACGGCGGAGGTTCACTCACAGCACTTCCTATCATTGAAACTCAGGCAGGAGATGTATCTGCATATATCCCCACAAATGTCATCTCCATTACAGACGGTCAGATATTCCTTGAAACCGACCTTTTCAACTCAGGCGTAAGACCTGCCGTTAACCCGGGTATCTCTGTATCGCGAGTTGGAGGAAACGCTCAGATAAAGGCGATGAAGAAGGTTTCGGGCTCATTGAAGCTCACCTATTCTCAGTATCGTGAATTGCAGGCATTCTCTCAGTTCGGCTCCGACCTTGACGCTGACACAAAGGCAAGCCTTGCAAGAGGAGAGCGAGTTGTTGAAGTGTTGAAGCAGGGAAGAAACTCACCGCTTACAGTTGAACATCAGGTCATTATTATCTATGCCGTAACGAACAACTATCTCCATTCAATCCCGACAACAGCAGTTGCCGAATTTGAAAAAGAGCTTTTTGATTATGTTGATACAACACACCCCGACATCATCAGCGGACTTAAAGCCAAGAAGGATTTGACACCCGAAATCGAAGAAGAAATGAAAACCGCTCTCGATGAATTTGTTTCAAAATTCATATCCGAGCGCAATTAAATCTTCCACTATGTATTTGAAATCGAGGTGAAAACCGTAAATGGCAGCGTCTAATATGAAAGACATCAAGCGTCGTATCAAAAGTATCGAATCGACAATGCAGATAACAAAGGCAATGCAGCTTGTTGCATCGTCAAAGCTGAGAAAAGCAAAGGAACGCGCCGATAACGCAAGACTTTTCTTTGACACCCTTTATGATACAATGTGCGAGATAAGCAGAAACGCACCCGAATTTTCATCTGTCTTCACAAAAAAGCGTGAGATAAGAACAGTTCTTCTCATTGTAATTGCAGGCGACAGGGGACTTGCAGGCGGCTTTAACTCGAATATCTTAAAGCTTGCTTACCGCAGAGCACAGAAAATATCCGAAACGGGAAAGACAGTTGAAATAGTCGCTATCGGCAAAAAATCGGTCGAATATTTTGAAAAGCGTGAATTTACTGTCAGGGCAAAATATTCCGAAATAGCCGAGGGCATTTCAATATACGAATCGTCCGATATAGTTCAGACTATTATGGGACACTATATGAACGGTCTTTGCGACAGTATCGAGCTTTTCTACACTTCGTTCCTCAACACTCTCACGCAGGAAACAAAGTCCTATGTTCTTCTTCCTCTTGAAGTAAAGGAAATAACAAAAGGCGGAAAGGCAACGGAACTTACCGAATACGAGCCGTCAGCTGAGGCGGTTTTCGACAGCATTGTCCCCGGATATATAACGGGAATACTTTTCGGAGCGATTGTTGACAGCTTTGCGGCTGAACAGGCTGCAAGAAGAACTGCTATGGAATCCGCTTCCGACAACGCAGGCGAAATTATAGGAGAATTACAGCTTGTTTATAACAGAGCCCGTCAGGCGTCTATTACTCAGGAAATTACCGAAATAGTCGGCGGAGCTCAGGTTCAGAGCTAAACTCAGATTAAGGAGTTGAAATTATTTGGCAAAAAATATAGGCACCATTGTGCAGATTATCGGTGCGGTAGTCGATATCCGCTTTTCAAAGGATAATCTACCCAATCTGCTCAATGCTATCGTTATCGACAATAACGGAACTCCCCTTACAGTCGAGGTTGCACAGCATATAGGCGACGATGTTGTCCGCTGTATCGCAATGGGCGCAACAGACGGTCTGGTAAGAGGTCTTGCCGCAGAGGATACGGGAGGACCTATCAAGGTTCCCGTAGGCAGAGAAACTCTCGGCAGAATTTTCAACCTTTTGGGCGAGCCTGTCGATAATCTTCCCGCACCGGAAACAAAAGAAAAATGGGCAATTCACCGTGAGGCTCCGAGCTATGAAGAACAGCAGGCATCCTCAGAAGTTCTTGAAACGGGTATCAAGGTCATAGACCTTATCGCTCCCTACCTTAAAGGCGGTAAGATAGGTCTTTTCGGAGGAGCCGGAGTAGGTAAGACCGTTCTTATTCAGGAGCTTATCAACAATGTCGCAAACCAGCACGGCGGTATTTCCGTATTCACAGGTGTTGGTGAGCGTACAAGAGAAGGTAACGACCTTTACAACGAAATGAAAGATTCGGGGGTTATCGATAAGACCGTTCTTGTTTACGGTCAGATGAACGAACCGCCCGGAGCGAGAATGAGAGTAGGTCTTTCGGGACTTACTATGGCGGAATATTTCCGTGATGTCGAGGGGCAGGATGTGCTTCTCTTCATCGACAATATTTTCAGATTTACTCAGGCAGGCTCAGAGGTTTCCGCTCTTCTCGGAAGAATGCCCTCAGCCGTAGGTTATCAGCCTACTCTTGCTACCGAAATGGGCGCTTTGCAGGAGCGTATCACATCTACCAACAAGGGCTCGATTACATCCGTTCAGGCAGTTTATGTTCCTGCCGACGACCTTACCGACCCTGCTCCCGCAACGACCTTTGCACACCTTGACGCAACAACCGTTCTTTCAAGAAGTATTTCTTCTCTCGGTATTTATCCTGCGGTTGACCCCCTTGAAAGTAATTCGAGAATACTTACTCCCGAAATCGTCGGCAACGAGCATTATGAAACAGCCCGTGCAGTACAGTCGGTTCTTCAGCGTTATAAGGAACTTCAGGACATCATCGCAATTATGGGTATGGACGAGCTTTCCGACGAAGACAAGCTCACCGTTGCAAGAGCGAGAAAGATTCAACGTTTCCTTTCTCAGCCTTTCAGCGTTGCAGAGCCTTTCACGGGTATGCAGGGTAAGTATGTCCCCATAAAAGAAACTATCAGAGGATTTAAAGAGATCCTTGAAGGCAAGCATGATGACATTCCCGAATCTGCATTCCTCTTTGCAGGCACCATTGACGATGTTATCGAAAAAGCCAAGAAGAACAACGGATAAGGAGGAATATCTATGTCAGCAACATTTAAGCTGAAGGTAATTACTCCCGAAAAGCTTTTCTTTGACGGCGAAACCGAGAATATCATCGTCCGCACAACAGTCGGCGATGTCGGAATTCTTGCAAAGCATATCGATTATGTCGCCGTTCTCCCGTCGGGACCGTTAAAGGTAAAAATGCAGGACGGCTCTTTCAGAACAGCCGCCGTTTCAGGCGGAACGATAAAGGTCTCAAAAGAAGGCGTTGTCATTCTTGCAACAGCTGTCGAATGGGCGGACGAAATCGACATTGAACATGCAAAGCGCTCCGAAGAGGACGCAAGAGAAAAAATCAAGATCCATACAAGCGGCGTAGAATTTGACCGTGCGCAAGCAAAGTTAAAGCGTGCGCTCAACAGAATAAATGTCAGCCGCAACGGATAGGAAAAATGCAAAGCTATGTAAATCTTGAATGATTTGCATAGCTTTTTGCAAAAGGAGCAGATATAGTGAAAAAAGTCTTTACAGTTGACGGTGAAAAGCTTGAATTTAAAGATGTTATCGTCAAAATCAACGGTGTTGAGCAATCTGCAATTAGAATAAAAATAATTGCTACAAAAGAAGAAATGATAACGCTTGACACTATGCCCTTTCCCGAAAACAGCGACGACGCAAGGGAATACATCGAGGACTGCTATTATTGCCGAAATATCCGTAAAGACGGCGGCGTATATATCTGCGAGGATGAAGGCTTTGACTCCGACCTGTCGGACTGCTTTACCGCGTCAAGACAACCTGATGATATTAAAAAAATCATATCCGATTATTTTGAGTTCAAGGGCTATGACGAAGATACCTATGGACTTACAGTTGATGAAATAGTCGAAGAATATGAACTTGAAAGATAAAATAAAACCGTACTTTTATGTGAAGTACGGTTTATTTCTTTATTTTGTGAGAAGTGAAACACACTCCACATGATTTGTTCTCGGGAACATATCCACAGCCCTTGCTTTTTTGACATTGTACCCATTTTCGCATAATAGCTTCAAATCTCTTGCACAGGTCGCAGGGTTGCAGGAAATATAAACTATTTTTTCGGGCGACATTTTCAAAATTGCGTCAATAGCAATATTGTCGCAACCCTTCCTTGCAGGGTCAAGTACGATAATATCGGGCTTTATACCGTCGGCAATTAACCTTGTCGCCACATTACCTGCGTCTCCGCATACAAATTCAGCATTGTCTATGGAGTTTATCAATGCGTTTTCTTTTGCGTTTTCAATCGCTTCGGGGACAATTTCAACTCCGATAAGCTTTTTTACCTTGCCTGCCATAGAAAGACCTATTGTTCCTGCACCGCAATAAAGGTCAAGCATCGTTTCATCGCCCTTTAAATCAGCATACTCCTCCGCAATTTTATATAGCTTTTCCGCCTGAGCCGTGTTTACCTGATAAAAAGCCTCGGGCGCAAGCTTTATTCTGTTGCCGCACATTGTATCGAAGATATATCCGTCACCAAAGACAGCCTTTGAGCTTTTTCCCATAATCACATTCGTTCTATCGGGGTTTATATTCATAACAACGGTTTTAATTTCGGGGAAGAGGCCAACTATTTCATTTGAAAGAGATTTTACCTCCCTTTCGCAATTTTTTCTAACAATAAGACAGAGCATAATCTCTCCCGTGTGGTATCCGCGCCTTAAAAAAATGTGCCTTAAAAGACCTGTATTCGTTTTTTCATCATAAGGAGTAATTCCTTTTTTAACAGCAATTTCAAGCACTTTTTCTGATATTTCACCGAAAACCTTCGGTTGTAAAAGACAATCTGAAAAGGGTATAACCCTATGACTTCTCATAGCATAAAATCCAAAAACAGCACCGTTTTCGGTCTTTGCAACGGGGTACTGAGCCTTGTTGCGATAGTGAGAGCCAACGAGGGCACCATTCAGGGCGGCTTCCGTCCCCTGAAGAACATCATGGGCCT
>CAMGJS010000052.1 GCA_946056455.1 uncultured Clostridia bacterium
CATTTTAAGAGCGTTCACAAGAATATCCGCACACTGCTGTCTGCCAACATATCCGACAATTCCGCACATACAAAATCCTCCTCAAAAATCAGTTGTTTTCAAGTTCAGTTATTTTGTCAACTCTTCTCTGATGTCTGCCGCCCTCAAATTCTGTTGAGAGAAAAGCGTCAACTATCTCTACGGCAACTCCTCCGCCTATCACACGACCGCCGAGACAAAGAACATTCGCGTCGTTATGCAGTCTTGTGTACTTTGCCATATATTCATCGGTACAAAGAGCGGCTCTTATTCCTTTATGCTTATTTGCAGAAATTGAAATGCCTATGCCTGTTCCGCATATAAGTATTCCCTTTTCTGCCTCGCCTTTCTGAATAAGGGTGCAGACCTCGTGGGCGATGTCGGGATAATCGCAGGATTCCCCGTTACAGCCCATATCGTTATATTCTATTCCCTTTTCGTCAAGATATTTCAGAATTTCAAGTTTAAGGGCGTATCCGCCGTGATCGCAACCTATTGCCAGCATTTTATTTTCCTCCGATTTTCTGTTCAAGGTCTTTTTCCGCCTTTGTCGGCTGTAAATATCTTGCGTCAAGCATTTCAGCCGAAACAGGCTCTTTATCAAGGCTTGCAAAACAAAGACTGCTTGCAAGCTGGTATCTTAAATGGGGTGGTGAGAGAAAAAGTTTCTCCCCCTTATATTTATTGAAAAATTCCTCTGCATAATCTCCCACAAGAACAGTTTCTTCTGATATTTCTTCAAAAAGCTGTTCTTCGGGGACAATTCTGTCATCGCAAAGTCTAATGAGCTTTCTTCCGTTATCCTCAAAAAAAGCGGTGTAGACAAGGTTTTGTCTTGCCGACATTACAGAGCAGATTTTTCTTCCCATTCCGAAAACATTATAAGCAAGACTTTCAAGAGTAGACACTCCAACACATTCCTTGCCCGAAGCGAACACCATTCCCTTTACGGCTGAAATGCCTATGCGAAGTCCCGTATAAGAACCCGGACCGTCCGACACGGCAATTCTGTCAATGTCGTCAAGAGAAATTTTCGCTTTTTCAAGAGTTTCTATGCAAAGCGGAAGTATAATCTGAGAATGGGTAAGCTTTGTCATAACAGAAGTCTGCGCTATTACGGAATGTTCGTCGCATACCGCAACGGAAGCCGTTCTGCCCGATGTGTCAATCCCCAGTATCTTCAAAGCGTTCATCCCCAAACACTGTAATTTTTCTTTCGTTTTCGTCTGTTGTTTCTATCTCAATGGTGATAATGTCTTTCGGAAGACAGTCCTCGATATTTTCAGACCATTCAACCGCAATGACGCTTTCGGGCGAGATATAATCGTAAAATCCCGTTGTTTCAAGGTCGCCCTCTCCGCTTATGCGGTACATATCAAAGTGGTAGAGCGTTATCTCTTCACCGCGATATTCGTTGACAAGAGCGAATGTCGGCGAGGTGACTTCATCGGGAAGTCTGAGCCCTTTGCAAAGTCCCCTTGTAAAAGTGGTCTTGCCTGCACCCATTCCGCCCTTGTATGCGATTATATCTCCCCCTTTTAAAAGGGAGCCGACTTTTTCGGCAAAGGCTATGGTGTCATCGGGCGAGTGAGAAACAAAGGTCATTTTAATTCTCCTTAGAAAAGTCCTGTGATGTTGCCGTCGTTGTCGCAGTCGATTTTGAGAGCCGCAGGAGCCTTGGGAAGTCCGGGCATTGTCATAATGTCGCCTGTGAGAGCAACAACAAAGCCTGCTCCTGCCGAGAGCTTGACATCACGGACGGTAATCTCAAAGTTTTCGGGTTTGCCGAGCTTTGTCGGGTCGTCCGAGAGTGAATACTGCGTCTTTGCAACGCAAACGGGAATATTGTCAAAGCCGAGAGCGGTAATTTCCTTGATAGCCTTTTCAGCCTGAGCGGTGAAGATAACTCCGTCGGCACGATAAATTTCCTTCGCGATAATTTCAAGCTTTTCTTTAATGGGGAGCTTTTCATCGTAAAGAGGCGCATAGTTTGAGGGCTTTGTTTCAATGGTACGGCAAACCTTTTCGGCAAGGTCTGTTCCACCCATTCCGCCCTTTGCAAAGATTTCTGCAAGAGAAACCTCAACGCCCATTTCAGCGCAGAATTTTTCAATGAATGCGATTTCAGCGTCGCTGTCGGTATGGAAACGGTTGATAGCAACAACAACGGGCACACCGAATTTCTGCATATTTTCGATATGTGTTTTAAGGTTTACGATACCCTTTTCGAGTGCGTCAAGATTTTCTGTTGTGAGTTCTGTCTTTGGAACGCCGCCGTTGTATTTGAGTGCGCGGATTGTTGCAACAAGAACTACGCAGGAGGGTTTAAGACCTGCAAAACGGCACTTGATGTCCATAAACTTTTCAGCGCCGAGGTCGGAGCCGAAGCCTGCTTCTGTTATGCAGTAGTCGCCGAGTTTAAGAGCAAGCTTTGTCGCTCTGACAGAGTTACAGCCGTGAGCAATATTTGCAAAAGGTCCTCCGTGAATGAATGCGGGAGTATTTTCAAGAGTCTGAACGAGGTTAGGCTTCAATGCGTCTTTAAGAAGAGCTGTCATTGCTCCGCAAGCGCCTATATCCTTAGCAAAAACGGGGTTGCCGTCAAAGTCGTAGGCAACAAGTATTCTGCCGAGTCTTTCTTTAAGGTCAGAAAGGTCTGAGGCTAAGCAAAGTATAGCCATAATTTCAGAGGCAACTGTGATGTTGAAGCCATCCTCACGGGGAACTCCGTTTATCTTTCCGCCAAGACCGACATTGACAAATCTCAGAGCGCGGTCGTTCATATCCATACAACGCTTGAAGAGAATTCTTCTCTGGTCGATTTTAAGCACATTGCCCTGCTGTAAATGGTTGTCTATCATAGCGCAAAGCAGGTTGTTTGCGGCTGTTATAGCGTGCATATCGCCCGTAAAGTGAAGGTTTATATCCTCCATCGGAACGACCTGTGCGTATCCGCCGCCTGCGGCACCGCCCTTGATACCGAATACGGGACCCAAAGAAGGTTCACGCAGAGCGAGAACTGCATTTTTGCCTATGCACTTCATAGCCTCGGCAAGTCCGACGCTTATTGTGGTCTTGCCCTCTCCTGCGGGAGTGGGGTTAATGGCTGTAACAAGAATGAGCTTGCCGTCTTCTTTATCCTTTACTTCTGTAAAAAGGCGCTCGGATACCTTTGCCTTATAGTGACCGTAAGGCTCGATATCGTCCTCGGATATTCCAAGATTTTTAGCGATTTCTGTGATTTTAAGCATTTTAGCCTGCTGAGCGATTTCGATGTCTGTAAGCATTTTAATTCCCCGTTTCAAAAATAATGTGTAATTGTTTAAAAGCGTATAAAAAATACCTGTTTTCATTATACCATATAAGTATTTTTTACGCTATTATCAATATCCCACAAAATATAAGATTATAACCGCTTTTTTTATACATAAAAGCAAAAGCGCAAGCGGATTCTGCCACTTGCGCCGTATTATTTTATGTTTTGTCATAGAAAACCGCATATCCCTTGTCGGAATGTGAGTAGGTGCTCATAACAAAGCCTATCGCCACATACATACTGAGCATTGCCGTTCCGCCGTCGCTGATAAAGGGGAGCGGAACTCCGATAACGGGCATTACTCCGAGTACCATTCCGACATTGATAAAGCAATGGATAAGCATAAGAGCGAATACTCCCATACAGATATATTTTCCGAGATTGTCCCTTGCGATATGTGCGTTTGCAAGAATTTTAAGGCATATATATCCAAGCACTCCGATAGTTATCATACAGCCGACAAAACCCAAGGTCTGTCCGATATAAGAGAGAATAAAGTCGTTGTGAGCGTCGGGAACATAGTAGTATTCTCCCCCGAAAAGTCCCTTGCCGAAAAGCTGTCCCGAACCGAGTGCAATCTTGCCTGCCGCCTGCTGGTCGCCTGCGGTGGTGTCAAGGTCGGGGTTAAAAAGGACGAGTATGCGGTTTTTGTGGGTAGGTCCCAGAACAAAGAACCACGCCGCCGCCGCAAGAGCAGGCAATGCCACAAGCACCGCCGCAATGTATTTGAAAGAAATTCCTGCCGAATAGAGCATAATCGCAACAATGAAGATAAATACAGCAACCGTTCCGTAGTCGTTCTGAATGAATATTACTCCTATCGGCAAAGCGGCGTGCAATAAAAGCAGTAAAAGCTGAATCGGCTGATTTATTTTGTCATCGACCTTTGAAAGATGCAAAGCAAAGGTCAGAATGAAAGCAAGCTTTAAAAATTCGGACGGCTGAATAGAAATAAAACCGAGGTCGAGCCAGTTGACATTGTTCGAGCCTTCGCGCCCGAAACCCAAGGGAGTAAAAAGCAGAAGAGAAAGAATCATACACGCAGGGCCGTATAAAAACCAGAGCTTGACAAATTTGCGGTAATCGAGCGCCGAAAGCACCATCGCCGCAATCATTCCGAGAGCAACGGCAACAAGCTGTTTTTTATATTCGTTTGTTGTGAGATAGCTTATCATTCCGTTTTTTACTATTGAATAAACAAGCAGAACGCTGAAAAGAGAACAAGCAGAAACCGCAATAAAAAGCTGTTTGTCCAGCTTTTTGAAATACTGCCAGATAATTTATAATACAGTCTTTATCATATTATTCTCCTTTCGTTATTCTAAAATGAAAATCGCCCTCGGGGGAAAACCCGAGAACGATTTCGCTGGCGGAGACGGTGGGATTCGAACCCACGGAGCGTTTCACCGCTCAAACGATTTCGAGTCAGTCCCGTTATGACCACTTCGATACGTCTCCGTAAAAGGCTTTAAAAGCCTTTACTTTACATATTCTCAATTATTGTTTTAAGCTCTAAGAATTCGTCCTCGCTGAGTGTTACGCCCTTGCCCATCTTGTCGTGGTCGGGCGACCATTCGCGGATGTCGTACTTAGGCTCACGGTCGTTCCACGAAACAAGGTTGAGTTCCTTTGTCCAACCCTTTGCGTTTTCACCGAGAACGCCGATATTTCTGACAATTTCGTATTTAAGCTCAGCCATAATATCCTCCGTTATTCGTCGTCTTCAAAAGCGTCCATATCGATGTCCTCGTCACCGAATTCATCTTCATCGGTAACGATATCGTCCATCTCAATGTCAAAATCTTCGCCCCTGACGCCTGCTATCTTTGCGTGACCTGTATAAAAATCAAGCATAGAAAAGCCTTCTCTGTAATAGGGCAACTGAACGGTGATATAATGCTCGTTCTTGAAAATCAGAGTGCCTGTATAGGTCTGACCTTCCTTATAAATCTTTATTTCATCGCCGATATTTATTCCGCCGAAGCTGTTCTCATAAAAGTCTTCATAACTTCCCATAAGATTTCCTCCTTGCCGCTATATGAATACATCGTTTCTTATTATATAAAAAAAACAGCAATAAGTCAAGAACATTTTTTAATTTTTTATTTAATTATCGTGTGAACGGGCAGACCGTTTTTCTTAAACAGCGAAACTTCGCCCTGAATAAGCGGCATAAAGTAATCGAGAGCCTCGTCCTTGATGTTGTTTCCTTCTTCGTTTATCCACTCGCGAGGGAATAATTTTTCTTTGTTTGCGATACTTTTTATATCCGCCGAGGAGATCTCAATTTCATAAGGCTTATCGCTTTTTCTGACAAAAATCATCATCTCGCCCGTATTGCCCGAAAGTGCGTGTCTTACAGCAGCGGCGCCGATTTGCTGAGATTCTTCAATATCCGTGAGCGACGCTAAGTGACTGCTGCACCTTTGCATAATGTTGAGTTCAACCGAGCGTACCTTGCAGGAAAGCTCACTTGAAATAAGATTTTCAAGATACTTGCCCACTCCCGAAAGATACTTATGACCGAAAACATCAACATTGCCCGAAAGGTTGTCCTCTGCAAGATATTTTCCGTCGGGAGTCTTTATTCCCTCCGATACCGCTACAACGCAGGCTTTATGGTGCTTATGAGCTTCTTTTATCTCGTTAAGAATTTTTTCTTTTGTAACGGGGACTTCGGGCAGATAGATAAGGTGCGGAGCGTCCTCGCCCATCGTTTTCAAAACAGACGATGCCGCAGTGAGCCAGCCTGCGTCCCTGCCCATAATTTCTATCACGGTAACGGAAGTCAGCGCATAGACCTGACTATCCCTTATAATCTCTGCAACGGTCGTTGCTATATACTTTGCCGCCGAGCCGAAACCCGGGGTGTGGTCTGTTGCGACAAGGTCGTTGTCAATGGTCTTTGGTATGCCTATCACCTTAATGTCCTTGCCGATTTTTTTAAAATATTCAGAAAGCTTCAAAACCGTATCCATCGAGTCGTTTCCTCCGATATAGAAAAACGCACCTATATCACGGCTTTCAAAGACTTCAAGAATTTTTTCGTACTGCTCCTTGCTTTCTTCATAGCTTTTAAGCTTTAATCGGCAGGAGCCGAGAACAGTTGACGGCGTAAGCTTTAACACCTCGACATCTTCATCGGTTTTAAGATAATCCGACAAATCAACGGCGTCATTTCTTAAAACGCCGTCAATGCCGTTTTTAAAGCCGAAAACGGTTTTTATTTCATTACATTTCAAAGCCTCGGTAAATACCCCCGCAAGAGAAGCGTTTATCGCGGCGGTAGGTCC
>CAMGJS010000053.1 GCA_946056455.1 uncultured Clostridia bacterium
CTCTGTTTCAACGGGAGCGACATTAAGTATGTAATCACAATTTCTTTTATACCCTTGAAGATAGCTTTCTATGGTGCTTTCAGCCTTTTCGGGAGTGTTGTTATGCTGGCTTAAATGCCCGAGAACAAACCGCATTGTGCCGTTTTCAATAAGCCTTTCAATCTGCCTTGCGCAATCGTCGTTTGAAAGATGTCCTCGCTCCGAGGATATACGCTTTTTGAGATAAAAGGGGTACGGACCGTTTTTGAGCATATTCACATCATAATTTGCTTCGATCATAACAAGGTCGCATCCGCAAATTCCGTTGTCAACCTCGTCGGTGATATGTCCCAAATCCGTGCATACGGCGCAGACTTTTCCGTCCGCAGTTTTTATCCGATAGCCACAGCTTTCATCGGTATCGTGAGGAGTTCTGAAAAAAGAAACCTCCATTCCCTCAACAAAAACAGTCTCGCAAAGAGGCGTTACCGAAAGGACAATCTCGCTTTTCTGCAATTTTTCCGCCGTCATCGGCAAAGCGTAAACGGGGACATTATGCTTTGACGAAAAGGTTTTAAGCCCTCCGATATGGTCGGAATGGTCGTGGGTAATAAAAACCGCTTTTATAGCGCCCATTTCAAGTCCGCACCTTTGCATAGCGGCGCAGAGCCTTTTGTATGAAACGCCGTCGTCAATAAGCACTCCGCCGTTTTTTCCTCCGACAAAAATGCTGTTTCCGCTGCTACTGCTGAAAAGCGGATATATCCGAGCCATTTTATCCTCCGTATCCTATGAAATAGCCTTGCGGACTTCCGTTCCGCCCGGTGTGGTTTTCTTCACAACATCAGCGCCGAGCCCTCTTAGCTTAACATCAAGGTCTTCGTATCCACGCTCTATGTGATAAATATCTTCGATTTCAGTAATTCCGCTTGCCGCAAGCCCTGCAATCATCAGAGCCGCACCTGCTCGAAGGTCTGTCGCCTTTACGGGCGCACCCTGCAGCTGTCCTACTCCGTTTATAACGGCAACTCTTCCGTCAACAGAAATATCCGCGCCCATTCTGCGAAGCTCGTTAACATATCTGAAACGGTTGTCCCATATACCCTCGGTGACAATGCTTGTTCCTTCCGCAAGACACAAAAGCGTTGTTATCTGCGGCTGCATATCCGTCGGAAATCCGGGGTGAGGCATTGTCTTGACAGAGGTCTTGACCAAAGGTCCGTCAACCGAAATTCTTATGCTGTCGTCAAATTCTTCAACATTTACTCCGATTTTTTCAAGCTTTGCGGTAATCGATTCCAAATGCTTCGGGATAACATTCTTAATAAGCACATCGCCTCGTGTAGCGGCGGCGGCAATCATAAATGTTCCCGCTTCAATCTGGTCGGGGATAATGGAATAAGTCGTTCCGCCTAAATATTCCACGCCCTTTATCTTTATGACATCGGTTCCTGCGCCCATAATGTCGGCGCCCATTGAGTTCAAGAAGTTAGCAAGGTCAACAATGTGAGGTTCCTTTGCGGCATTTTCAATTATGGTGAGCCCCTTTGCCCTGACAGCCGCAAGCATAGCGTTTATTGTCGCTCCCACAGTTACCATATCAAGATAAATCTGTGAGCCTAAAAGCATATCGGCAGTTGCGTCAACCATTCCGTGGTCTATTCCGCACTCAGCGCCCAGAGCCTGAAAAGCTTTTATGTGCTGGTCCATAGGGCGCGCACCAAGGTCGCATCCGCCCGGAAGTGCAACGCGCGCTTTGTGGAACTTTCCGAGTAACGCTCCTATAAAATAGTATGACGCTCTTAAATGTCTTGCCATTTCATAGGGCACAACAGCGTCCTTTATTCCCGTTGCGTCAATAC
This sequence comes from uncultured Clostridia bacterium, assembly GCA_946056455.1. Lineage (GTDB taxonomy): Bacteria > Bacillota > Clostridia > Oscillospirales > Ruminococcaceae > RGIG4131. The sequence continues at coordinate 1,842 of CAMGJS010000053.1, forward strand.
GCAATGTAGTTTTGTCTATTGTCTTGATATCCGCGCCCATTTCATAAAGTATTCTTATTATGATAGAAACATCGCTGATATCGGGGACATTTTCAAGCACGCAAGGCTCGTCCGAAAGTATAACGGCAGGAAGAATAGCGACAGCGGCATTTTTCGCTCCGCTTATTTCAACCTCTCCCGTAAGACGCCTTCCGCCTTTAATAACGAATTTTTCCAACCCTTCATCTCCCTTGTAATGCTTCGCCGTCAAATCGGCAGACACTACCATTTGATATTATATCACATAACGGAGAAAAAATAAACATCTTTTTCAATAAAAGTATGGACATTTTTAACATCACTAATCACAAAAATTAGTACATTCTGCCCAAATTTATAAAAGAGTTTTATCCCTGATACTCAACTATCTCAACGCTTTCTATTACAACCTGCTTTGTGGGGAGGTCGCTTTCATCCACTCTTACAGCGGCGATTTGATAGATAATATCCATTCCCTCAAACACCTGACCGAAAACGGTATAACCGCCGTCAAGGAACGGAACTCCGCCGTTTTCAAGATATGCTTTCTTTGCGTCTTCTGAAAGTGAGTAATCACCGAGCATATCTTCTGTAAGCGTCATCTTCCCACCGTTAAAGGTTTCGCCGGGTTGTGTGCAGACAATATAGAACTGACTTCCGTTTCCGCCGTACTGTGCGTGAGCGTAAGCAACAGCGCCAGAAAAATGATAAAGGTTAGGTGAGGCTTCAATGTCAAAGTCTGTTCCCCATACGCTGTTTCCGCCCTGACCGTTACCCTTGGGGTCGCCGCCCTGAATTACAAAGCCGTCAATAACACGGTGGAAAATAAGCTCGTCATAGTAGTCCATTTCAGCAAGAGCGGTAAAATTCTCAACGCCCTTTGCGGCATGTTCGGGAAAGAGCTTTATCTTTATCTCGCCGTAGTCTTTAACCTTGATAACCGCAATCTTTTCACCAACTTCGGGAGCGGTATAGTTTGCAATAGCAACGCTTTCCTCAGCTTTTTTATCCAAGAGGTCTTCCTTTCCGCAACCCGTTAAAATCATCGGTACTATTGCCGCACAAAGAACTGCCGTTACAATCTTTTTTATAAGCTTCATTGTTTTTCTCCTTTACTTTTTGTATGTAGTTATCTCAATACTTTCTATCGTGACTTCTTCTGCAAACTTTGTTGTCTGCTCTTCATCGTTTTCAATTCCGCAGATTTTTTCATAAACCTCCATACCGTCAAAAACCTGACCGAATACGGTGTACTTTCCCGCAAAATTGAGTATTCCGCCGTGTTCAACATAATTGTCGATAAGCTCTGCGTTGCCGTAATCGCTTTTTATTTTCTCAATGCTTGCAAGCTCCTCTTCGCTGTATTCAACGGTGTTGACAAACAAAAGTCTGTTGCCTGCGTCCGACTTATCATAATTCGGAGTAATCGCACATACAGCACCCTTGAATGTCCACAAATGCTCGCTTATTTCGGGCGAAAGAACAACGCCGTCGTCCTCTTTTTTTCCTCCCACAAAATAAACTCCCGTTTTGCCCGATATTATCGTTGTGCCGTTATAATATCCGCTTTCTGCCGTTTTTATGAAATTTTCAACGGTGTTTGGAGCATATTCGGGGAAAAGTGCAATCTTAAACTCGCCCTTGTCGGTCTTTACAACGGCTATCTGCCTGCCCTCTTCTATTTCATCAAGCTGAGTGAAGGTCGCATTGGCAAGGTCTATGTCCAGAGAGCCGAACTTGCTGTATGCCGCGCGCCACTCGATAAGTGCAACGGCAATAATGACCGCAAGTGAGGCAAGCGTCATCACAAGAACTATCTTGAAAAGAGTTTTCATTATGAGCCCTCTGTCGTTTCCGTTTAAACTTCGCATTATTTTTACCTCTTGTTATTTTTTCTTTGTCACCTTTGTGCCCTGTCTTGTTTCTTCTATTACATATCCCATATCCGCTATTTTATCACGGAGCTCATCGGCAAGAGCAAAGTTCTTTTCCTTTCTTGCCTGCTGTCTTTCAGCGACAAGCTTTGCTATTTCTTCGGGGAGCTCTTCTTCCTTGTTTTCTTCGGCAAGCTTCTTCGCCGCTTCAATAAGTCCCAATGAAAGAACAGTATCAAAGTCCTTTACAAGTGAAAGCTTTGTAGCGTCATTTGCGTCCGACTTGAATATGTCAAGCAGAGCTGTTATTGCAAGGGATGTGTTAAGGTCGTTTGCGAGAGCCTCGTCAAAGGGAGCCTTGACTTTCTCAAACATTTCCTTGTCGACTTCTCCCGATGCCGAAAGCAACGGAACAATTCTTGCTACGATTTTATCATAAGCCGCCGCCGCATTGTCAAGGTTTTCATAAGAAAAGGCAAGGGACTTGCGATAGTGGGACTGCAAGCAGAAAAATCTGTAAACAAGGGGGTTGTATCCCTTTTCTTCAAGGAGTGAAACGGTTAAGAATTCGCCCTTTGACTTGCTCATCTTTCCGCCCTCGGTGTTAAGGTGATGAACATGGAACCAGTAGTTGCACCAGGGGTGTCCGAGATAAGCCTCGCTCTGCGCGATTTCGTTTGTGTGGTGAGGGAACGCGTTGTCAATTCCTCCGCAGTGAATATCAAGATATTCGCCGAGATATTTCATACTTATGCAGGAACATTCAATGTGCCAGCCGGGGTATCCCGTTCCCCATGGGCTTTCCCATTTAAGCTCCTGACTGTCGAACTTTGATTTTGTAAACCAGAGAACAAAGTCCGCCTTGTTTCTCTTGTTGCTGTCCTCTTCTACTCCCTCGCGGACGCCTACTGCAAGGTCCTCCTGCTTGAAGTCGCTGAAAACATAATATTTGTCAAGCTTTGAGGTGTCAAAGTAAATATTTCCGCCTGCCTCATAGGCATAGCCATTTTCGATAAGAGAAGAAATAACCTTTATAAACTCGTCGATACATTCCGTTGCAGGCTTGACAACATCGGGAGTTTTTATGTTAAGCTTTGCGCAATCCGAGAAGAAAGCGTCGGTATAGAACTTTGCTATTTCCATAACGGTCTTATGCTCTCTCTTTGCGCCTTTGAGCATCTTGTCGTCGCCCGTGTCGCCGTCGCTTGTAAGGTGTCCCACATCGGTGATGTTCATTACTCTCGTCACATCATATCCTGCATAGCGAAGATATTTTTCAAGAATATCCTCCATAATATAGCTTCTTAGGTTGCCTATGTGAGCATAGTGATAAACGGTCGGCCCGCAGGTATACATAGATACCTTTTTTTCATTTTTGGGGATAAAATCCTCTTTTTTATGTGAAAGACTGTTGTATAATTTCATTTTTATCATCTTCCTTCTCTTTCATTCATTTTTTTCTCAAGCTTTTCAATACGCATAAGGTGTCTGCAAAGCTCCTGAGAAACAGGGTCTGGAATGTGTATCTGGTCGAGGTCTGTTTTTGTGACCTTCTTGCCGTTGCATTTTGCAAGCCTTGCGGGCGCTCCCACAGCGGTACAGTTCGGCGGAACTTCGTGAAGAACTACTGCATTTGCGGCGATTTTCGCTCCGTCGCCAACCTTAAAAGGTCCTAAGATTTTTGCCCCTGCTCCTACCATAACATTATTTCCGAGCGTTGGGTGACGCTTTCCCGTGTCCTTGCCCGTTCCGCCAAGGGTTACCCCCTGATACAAAAGGCAGTTGTCGCCTATTTCGGTGGTTTCTCCTATAACAACGCCCATTCCGTGGTCGATAAAAAGTCCCTTGCCGATTTTTGCTCCGGGGTGGATTTCTATTCCCGTTAAAAATCTTGCAAACTGAGAAACAGCTCTTGCAAGAGTTTTAAAGCCGCAGGTATAAAGCTTATGAGATATGCGGTACATTATCACAGCGTGAACGCCCGAATATGTCAGCATTATCTCAAATCCGCTCCTTGCGGCAGGGTCACGCTCCTGTATCGAACGGATATCCTCTTTTATTACGCTTATTATGTTGAGCATAAAAATTCTCCTCTATGAAAAAATAATCGCCCCTATGGTAAAGACCACAGGAGGCGACTTCAAACTATCAAAGCCACGGTTCCACTCCGTTTCGGTGCAAACTTTCGCACCCTTTCAGCCTTTAACGCAGGTTTACGCAAGAAGATACTGTTATTTCACCCCTTGAGCTGACAGCCGCACTTCACACCCGACGCTAATATGCCGTCACACCAAAAAGGCACTCTCTTTGATTATCACAATGGATATTACTCTGACTGCTACGCTTTTATCATATATATTTTATTATATGTCAAATAAAGACTTTTTGCAAGACCTTTTTAAAAATTACTTTGCGCTGATATATTTTCTCATCTGCCACAGGTACCGAACGCCCGATATAACGGTGAGTACCGCAGAAATTCCTATAAGTGCAAAGGAAATATATGCTCCCACAACAAAAAGCTGTTCCGATAAAATTTCCTTTGCCGATACGCAAAGCTGTAAGAAAAGATAGATATAGACAATAGCTACCATAGTGAACGCAGTTTTAAGTTTGCCCCATATATCAGCAGGAACGACAACTCCCTTTCCTGCGGTGACAAGGCGAAGTCCCGAAACCATAAATTCTCTTGAAGCAATAATGATAACTGCAACTATTAAAAACAACTGCCACACATTTCCGCCGATTGAAAGAAAAGGAAAGGCGCTTTCGCTCTTA
>CAMGJS010000054.1 GCA_946056455.1 uncultured Clostridia bacterium
GTTGGCTGCGCCGAGGGAAGCTCTTCCGTTACCGCAGAAAGGCTTTTCTGACAGATGGGAGCGGAAGTTCTTTGTATCAGTTCTTCTCCCGACGGTACAAATATCAACGATAAATGCGGCTCAACACATATGGAAAATCTTTGCGCATTTGTCAAAGAAAATAAGTGCGACTTAGGCGTTGCTTTTGACGGCGACGCTGACAGATGCCTTGCCGTTGACGAAAACGGCGAGATAGTTGACGGCGATAAGCTTATCGCAATTTTTGCAAAGGCGATGAACGCTGAGGGAACACTTAAAAACAGCACAGCAGTTGTTACCGTTATGACAAATATCGGCTTTAAAAAATTTGCAAAAGAGAATAATATTTCTGTCGAAAGCACAAAGGTCGGCGACAGATATGTTCTTGAAAGAATGAAAGAGGGTAACTTCAACTTAGGCGGAGAGCAATCGGGACATATTATCTTCCTTGACGACGCCACAACGGGCGACGGCGAGCTTTCTGCGGCTAAGCTCCTTTCATTCTATAAAAAATCGGGCAAAAAAATGTCCGAGCTTGCTTCTGTTATGGAGCGTTATCCGCAGGTGCTTGTGAATGTAAAGATAAAAGCAGAATGGAAAAATAAACTCGGCGAAATAGAAGAAATCACGGAGTGTATTTCAAAAAATGAGAAAAAACTCGGCGACGACGGCAGAATACTTGTCCGTGAAAGCGGAACAGAGCCTTTGATAAGAGTTATGGTCGAGGGCAGAGAACAGAATGAGATTAACGCTATTGCCGAGGAAATAGCCGATACAGTCAAGAAAATAATGGTTTAGGGAGCGTAAAATGAGAACAACGCAGGATTGGAAAGATTATCGCCTTCTTGATACCTCTTCGGGCGAAAAGCTTGAAATGTGGGGAGATATTGTTCTTGCAAGACCTGACCCACAGGTTATCTGGAAGACCGAAAAAGACCCAAAGCTATGGGGGAATGTTCACGCAAGATATAACCGTTCCTCAAAGGGCGGAGGATGCTGGGACTATAAAAAGAAATTTCCTGCCGAATGGCAGATAAGCTATAAAGACCTTACCTTTAACATAAAACCCACAGGCTTCAAGCATACGGGACTTTTTCCCGAGCAGGCTGTAAACTGGGACTTTATGCGTGAAAAGATAAAAAATGCAGGAAGAGAGATAAGCGTTCTCAACCTTTTTGCTTATACAGGCGGAGCGACACTTGCCTGCGCCTCAGCGGGAGCGTCCGTCTGTCATGTTGACGCTTCAAAGGGTATGGTTCAGTGGGCAAGGGAGAATGCCGCTTCATCGGGACTTTCCGAAAAGCCGATACGCTGGATAGTTGACGACTGCGAAAAGTTTGTTAATCGTGAGATAAAAAGAGGAAGAAGATACGACGCCGTTATTATGGACCCTCCCTCTTATGGCAGAGGTCCCGGCGGAGAAGTGTGGAAGCTAGAAGATTGTATCTATGACCTTGTAAATCTTTGTGCGGGAGTTCTTTCCGACAAACCGCTTTTCTTTCTTCTTAACAGCTATACAACGGGACTTTCACCGTCCGTTATGTCATATATTCTCGGTGAAACCGTTGGTAAGCGTTTTGACGGAAAAATCTCGGCAGACGAAATAGGTCTTATCTGTGAAAAAAGCGGAATGTGCCTTCCCTGCGGAAGTACAGCTATGTGGGAAGAGAATAAATAAATACAAATAAATCGGAAGTGCAAAATGGATAATATAATTGAAGCAAAAGATGTGTGGTTTCACTATCAGAGCGAGAGCTTTGAAGAAGATGCTCCCATAAAAGAGGTTTTAAAAGGTGTATCTCTTGATATTAAAAGAGGAGAATTTGTTGCCGTTCTCGGACATAACGGTTCGGGAAAGTCAACGATAGCCAAGCATTTCAACGCAATACTGACAGCAAACAAGGGCGAAATTATTGTTGACGGAATAAATGCCGCCGATGATGAAAAGCTTTTTGATATAAGACAACGCGTAGGAATGGTTTTTCAGAATCCCGATAATCAGATTGTAGCAACGATAGTTGAAGAAGATGTTGCATTCGCTCTTGAAAATCTCGGAGTTGACCCTGCCGAAATGCGTGAAAGGGTTGACAACGCTCTCAAAGATGTCGGTATGTATGATTTCAGGGAGCATGCTCCGCATCAGCTTTCTGGCGGACAGAAGCAGAGAGTGGCAATAGCGGGCATAATAGCTATGTGCCCCGATTGTATCGTGCTTGACGAGCCTACGGCAATGCTCGACCCTATCGGCAGAAAAGAAGTAATGAAAACTATAAAAAAGCTCAACCGTGAAAACGGAGTTACAATAATTCTCATTACACACTATATGGACGAAGCCGCAAAGGCGGACAGAATAGTTGTAATGGACAGCGGACAGATTATTCTTGACGGCACTCCCAAGCAGGTTTTCAAAAATGTTGACCTTTTAAAAGAAGTTGGGCTCGATGTTCCGCAGGTGACAGAGCTTGCGTATGGGCTTAGAAAGAACGGAATAGATATTCCCGATGATATTATCACCGAGGAAGAATGTATCGAGGAAATCATAAAAATTATTGAGAAAGCAGGAAAGTAACTTTGGCTATTATTAAAACGGAAGACTTGACCTATGTTTATAGCGCAGGTACTCCCTTTGAGAAAAAAGCGATAGATAATCTCAATATTGAGATTGAAGAGGGTGAGCTTGTCGGAATAATCGGACATACAGGCTCAGGCAAATCGACCTTTATCCAGCATCTTAATGGTCTTTTAAAACCATCGTCGGGCAAGATTTTTATAGACGGGACGGATATATGGCAGGACAAGCAGACAACTCTTGCAACAAGATTTAAAGTGGGACTTGTTTTCCAGTATCCCGAATATCAGATTTTTGAAGAAACGGTTTATAAAGATATTGCTTTCGGACCAAAAAATATGGGGCTTTCAGAGGAAGAAATAGACAAGCGTGTGCGTGAAACGGCAAAGCTTGTTGAAATATCCGATGAACAGCTTGAAAAGTCCCCGTTTGAGCTTTCGGGCGGACAAAAGCGCCGTGTTGCAATAGCAGGTGTAATGGCGATGCGTCCAAAGGTTCTCATTCTTGACGAGCCTTGCGCAGGTCTTGACCCTAAGGGGCGCGACCGTATTCTCGATAAAATAAAGGAATATCACGAGGAACAGAAATCGACCGTGCTTCTTGTAAGTCACAGTATGGAGGATGTAGCAAAAATCGCAACAAAGATACTCGTTATGAACAACGCCTCGATAGTCTGCTATGACGAACCGCCCAAGGTTTTCGGAATGGCGGAGGAAATATCAAAAATGGGACTTGATATTCCCCAGATAACAAAGGTTTTCAACGCACTTAAAGAAAAGGGTTATCATATCGCTGATGATGTCTACACCGTCCCTTATGCGTTGAAAAAGCTCCTTGCCTATCTTGACAATAAGGGGGTAAAGGGCAATGCTTAAAGATATTACAATAGGTCAGTTTTTCCCCGGAAACTCTATTATTCACCGCCTTGACCCAAGGTTTAAAATCATAATTACTGCGGTATTCATTACCTTTCTTTTCTGCGCCGATACCTTTGCGGGTATCCTTGTGGGAATGTTATTTGTAGCACTGACAGTTATGCTCTCAAAAATCCCTGTCAAAATGATTTTCAAGGGTATGAAAAGCATTGTACCGCTTATAATTTTCACATCGGTGCTGAATATCTTCTTTATTGAGGGAGAAATCGTCTTTCACTGGCAGTTTATCAAGATAACAAAAGAAGGACTTGAAATGTCAGCTTTTATGGTGCTGAGAATAATATGTCTTATTTCAGGAACATCACTTCTGACATATACCACTTCTCCGATTACTCTGACGGACGCTATTGAACAACTCCTTGCTCCGCTCAAGAAGATAAAGGTCCCCGTTCACGAGTTTGCTATGATGATGACGATAGCGTTAAGATTTATTCCTACTCTTATCGAAGAAACCGACAAGATTATGTCGGCGCAGAAGGCAAGGGGAGCTGACCTTGAAACAGGCGGTCTTATGAAAAGAGCAAAGGCGCTTGTTCCGATACTTATTCCGCTTTTTGTTTCCGCATTCAGAAGGGCGGAAGAACTTGCCGTTGCAATGGAATGTCGCTGTTATCGCGGAGACGAGGGCAGAACCCGTCTTAAACAGCTTAAATCGGGTGGAAAGGACTATGTTGCTCTTGCGGTTTCGCTGTTATTCTTTGACGCTGTAATTTTTCTTAACTGTATTTCATAAGTAGGTGTTTTATGAGAAATATCAAGGTGACAATGTGCTACCGAGGAACAAATTATCACGGCTTTCAGAGGCAGGATAACGCTCTTGCCGTTCAGCAGGTTGTCGAAGAAAAGCTCTCAAAAATTCTCGGAGGGGAAAATGCCGTTATATACGGCTGTTCAAGAACAGATACAGGCGTTCACGCTCTAAACTATTGCTTTAATTTCAAGACCGAGAGAACAATTCCGCTTTTAGGTCTGCAACGAGGACTTAATTCCGAGCTTCCCAAGGATATTTCCATTCTTTCCTGCGAAGAGGCAGGAGACGATTTTCACGCAAGGTACTCCTGCAAGGGCAAGGAATATATCTATAAGCTTCATTGCAGTGAGTCGCACGACCCCTTTTCAGAGGACCTTGCTTTTCATTACCGCAGAAAGCTTGATTTTCCGCTTCTGCAAAGTCAGGCAAAAGATTTTATCGGAACACACGACTTCAAAGCATTCTGTTCGTCCGGCTCCGATAAAGAAATAACCGTGAGAACAATTTTTGATTTTTCTGCCGAGCAGAATGGTACAGAAGTTTTGCTCAGAGTTTCGGGCGACGGGTTTTTATATAATATGGTCAGGATTATGGTGGGAACTTTACTCTGGATAAACGAAGGAAAAATTGAAAAAGATACCATTCCGCAGATAATAGAAGAAAAAAACAGGCTTAAAGCGGGCAAGACCGCTCCTGCCTGCGGACTTTATCTGAATAAGGTTTTTTATTAGCGAAAGGATTTTATCTATGGCGATAGAATACAATCTCAACGATATGCAAAACAGAAGACGCAAAAAAAAGCTTGTCCGTTTTCTTAAAAAAGCGGCGGTAGTGCTTGTTATTGTCGCTCTCGGAGTTTTAGCATATGTTTTCCGCGCAAAGTGGATTCCGCTTTTTGAGGGGATAGGCGCAAAGTATCAGAATTCTGTCAGAAATAGCGGCGAGCTTGCAGAGGATAACTTCCCTATAAAGATAAGGGGAACAACAGAGCACGAAATAGGCGTTATTGAAAATTACCTTACATATCTTGACGATACGCATTTTTATATGTACTCCGTTGACGGCGAGCTTGTTGCAGAGCGTCAGCACAGCTATTCTTCGCCCATACTTAAATCGGGCAGTAAAAGGGCTTTGATATACGATTGCGGAGGAAAGAAGCTTAAAGTCGAAAGCCGTCAGAAAACAGTTTATGAAAAGGAATTTGAAGGAAACATTATTCTTGCAAAATTAAGCGGAAACGACTCGGCGGCTGTAGTTTCCGAAAGCGACGGTTTTGCCTGCGTTACGTATGTATATAATCCCGACGGCACAGAAAGATATACCATAAAAAATGTTGACGCAAGAATAACCGATGTCGATTTCTATGTCGGAAGCTCAGGCTGTATAACGGCAAATGTTGGAGTTAAGGGCGGAAAGCTTATTTCAGCGATTTCAAAATATGACTTTTCAAAAACCGAACCAGACTGGCAGTCGGAGCCTGTCGATACCTATGCAATATCTGCTGAAATATTGCAAAACGGTGATATTGCGGTATTCGGTGATACCAAGTTTGCATATTATTCAAGTGACGGCGCTCTTGTCGGAACATACTCTTATCCGTCATCGCTTTCAGGATTTTCATCGGGCGGTTCAACCTCCGCTATCCTTCTTGAAAGAGAAGAATTCAGAAAATCGACTCTTGTGATAATAAACGATATAAACAACCCCATCACTATAGAACTTGACAAAACTGCAAAAGGGGTTTATACTTCGGAAAAAGAGGTTTATGTTTTGACATCAGACGAACTCGTTGCCTATTCCTTTGACGGAGTAAAGATAGATTCGATAAGCGTTTCGGATAATTATACGGGCTTTGTCAAGATAGGCGACCATATATTCCTTAACGGATATAACGAAATAAACAGAACAGATTTTACAGGCTGACTGTAATTCCGAGAGGAGAATTGCTTTGGAAGTTGGATTTGCATATTTTTTTGATATACTCACAATAGTTGTAATAGTTTCTGCAATATATTCCTGCGGAAAACAAGGCTTTGTAAAGTCAATAATCACTCTTGTGGGATACTGCATAGCGGTTATTGTATCAGTTTTTGCGGGGAATGCGCTTGCACCTCAAATATATGATTCCGCTGTCCGCCCCGAAATAATATCGGTTGTCAATGAACAGCTTGACGGTG
>CAMGJS010000055.1 GCA_946056455.1 uncultured Clostridia bacterium
GGGACGCGGCTGTCGAGTATGTCTATAAAACAAATACATTCGAGTCAAGGCTTGCTCCGTTCAGCACAGCGCTTGAAAGAGAAATCTCGGCGCTTAAAGACCACAACAACCCCGATGAATGTCTTTTTAAGGTGATAATGCTTTTAAACCCCGATGTCCCCATATTCTATAAGGGCAGGACCTTTGCCTCACCACAGGCGATAGGCGAGGAGATGTCAAAGCTTTTTCCAAAAAAAGATGAAACGGTAATCGAGCTTGTCAAGAGCGGTTGCCTTAAAATCTATATGGAGAAGAAAGGCTTTGACCAAAAGCTTATTGGACGCATTGAGTATATTGGCGCACAGCTTACGCTTGAAAAGACCGAGTATTACTACGCACTCTTGTATCTTTTGAATCGAAATTATGTTTATTCCGATAAATTCTCGGATATAGGGGAGCTTTGCACCTATCTTGAAGGTCTTTCCGATGACGAGCGTGAGGAAGTGTGCAAAAAGCTTGTCTATGACCGAAGCTTTCAGATGTGGATTTTTTCAAAAGGATACGGCAAACAGCTCCGCGAGTGGCTATTGTCTTTGGAGGAGGATTATTAAATGAGCGGACCTAAATACGGGCAGATTTTAATAGGAAAAATCCGCCGTGCAAAGCTTATGAAGGAGCTTGACACGGCTCTTGAAAAGCGTGAATGTAAGGCGTTTATCTCAAAGCAGAACGCATTACAGCAACGCTTTGACAAATTCTTTGAGGAGCACCCCTTGACAGCAACAAAAAACGCTCTTTCAGAGGCTGAAAAAGCAGGTTGCGAAAATTCTCCGCAGTATAAGAGGCTGTTTGTTCACCTTGCAAGATTAGAAAGCCTTTCAAGGTATAAATGCTCTGTCGAGGGCGACAGCAAGGCTCTTGCCGAACACAGAAAGAACTCAATAGAAAAGTTTTTTGAAGCAGGCAATCTATGGGATATTATCAACGAAGAAACTTCTGCCTTGAAAAAATATACCGAAAGAGCAAAAAAGCTTGCCGATGAAAAAGCGTCGGAGTATAATATTTCCGAGGAACTTGTCCTTACCAGCGAAAAAGTAGATATTCTTTACGGAAATATAATAGAAGAGCTTATGACAAGCAGTTCTTTCAATGAAACAAAGCAGGCTGTAGATGATATTCTTCATTCGTCAAAGTATGATGAAGAAACCAAGGAACAGCTTTTGAAAGAGCGATTAAAAGCCGTTAAAATCGAGAAGAATTCTTCTGCTAGTACAGAAGAACTTGAAGCTCTCACCGCAAAATATGAAACCCTTTGCGAATATCTGGGTAAAGAGCAAAATCAGAATGTTTTCTCGAATATCCACGCTCTTCGTGACGAGGTGACGGCGCTCTTTGAAGAGGCAAGGCAGAAAACGATGGGCGAATATATCACCGAGTCCATAAGGGATATTATGGAAAGAATAGGCTATGATATAATAGGAAGCAACACCGTTTCCTCCGCAAAGCATACCGCACAAAAGGACTACTACGAGTTCAGCGAAAGCTCTGTTATAAATGTTTCTTCAAACGAGGAGGGAGCTGTGCTGTTCGAAGTTCTCGGCAAGTCAGAAAACGGAGAAATCTCACCTGCCGAAAAGCGCGCCGTCAAGGACGATATGGACAAATTCTGTCCCGATTATAATAAAGTCAAGGAGCTTTTGTCCGAATATGACTTGTCTGTGACGGACGAGCGCACCTGCGAGGCAGACGAGAGATATGTCAGAGCGGTATCGGAAGAATTTTTGTCTAATACCGAAAAGAGAAGAAATAAAAAGACAAGGAGAATGACATTTGATGAGTAAGGAAGTCAGAATATGCGAAAACTGCGGAGCAAAAAACAGCATTGACAGGCTTGAATGTGAAGCCTGCGGAAGCGACCTCAGCTTTGTGGCTCCCGTTTTTATCGGAGAAAAGGGTGAAGCAAAGTGGCGGATAAAATCAACGGGAGGAAGCGTCAGCGCTGAAATTTTCGGCGGTGAAACAATAGGCAGAGAGGGAGATATCCTCTGCGATTATGTCAACGACAGCGATTATATCAGCAGAAAGCACGCAAGGTTTGATACCGATGGAGATAAGCTTTTTGTCACCGATTTCAGCACCAACGGAACAACTGTAAACGGCGAAAAAATCCCCAAAAATCAGATGACCGAAATAAAAAACGGCGACGAAATAGCCTTTGCCGATATGGCGTTTATAATTGAAAATGCAGATTGACAGAATATATTTTCCCGTGAGGACATTAGGCTTCGGGAACAGAATAGGCATCTGGACTGTCGGTTGCCCAAAAAGCTGCAAGAACTGCTCCAACCCTGAACTGCAAAATGAAAATCCCGATAAGAATATCGCTCTTTCGGATATTTTTTGCATTATCGAAAAATGCAAGGGCAGGGCGGACGGCATAACCATAACGGGAGGAGAGCCGTTTTATCAGCCTGACGAGCTTTATAAGCTGTTATCCTTTGCCCGAAATATCGGCATAAATGATATTCTTATCTTTACGGGGTACAGCTTTTCTGAACTTCAACAAAACCCCGAAACAGCGAGAATACTCTCTCTTGCGGGAGCGGTAGTTGACGGAGAATATATTGACGAACTCAACGACAATATCGGGATAAGAGGCTCTTCAAACCAACGGCTTTATATTCTTGACAAAACGCTTGAAGAACGCTATAAAGGCTTTGAGATCGCAAAAAGACAGAGCGAAATAATAAACAGCAATGGCAGAATAATGTCTGTCGGAATACCAAAAAAATCCGTCTGAAATATTAGACGGATTTTTCTAGTTTATGCTGTCTTTTAAAAGATCAAACGGAACAGAGCCCGATTTCATTATCATTTCATTAAAAGCCTTTTCGTCAAATTCTCTGCCTTGTATGGCTTTAATTTCTTCTTTTAAGGACATTATTTCGTGAAAACCGATAAAGTCCGCCATATATAAAAACGGCTTCTGCAAAGCAAGGTTGTAGTAATATTCCGAAAGCGTCAGCGATATGTTGTGCTCTTCAAAAAATGCGTCAACCTCTTTTTCACCCCAACCCTCGTAATTAACGCCTATGTCCACTCTGCATATAACAGCTGTCCAGAATGCCGAATTTGAGTTTAAAAGCGTTGTTGACGGCTTGTTTCCGAGGATTATCCTGTTCATTTCATATTGAGAATACATTTCCCAGCCTTTTTCATACGCCTCGTTCTTAAAAATAATCCGCATATTGTCGGGAGCGTTCTTTTTAAAATACCATTCTCTGTATGCTTTACCTGGGAAAATTTCGGAGGAGATACACCCGAAAAGGTCGGGTAAGGGATAGACTGTGCTTATTTTTGCTTTTACAGAGGTTGTGCTGTCAATGCCGGAATTTTCTGTCACAACAGGAGCTTTAAGTATCGAGGTATATGAAATTTCGGGACAAAATTCGTCAAGCAACGGAAAATGCTCCGAACCTTTTTTTATAAAATCGGGCATAATCTCTTCTGCGGAGGAATATCCGTAATCAACGCCAAAGTGGTCTTCATAAAAAATCTCGGGGAATGAGGCGGCAGTTGAAAGAAAAAGGCTTTCATAGCGCTCAATGTCGCCATCAAGCATTGAAATGACTTCTTTTGCAGAAATATCTTTGCCGTAAATCTCCGATAACCTATGCTCATAATAGCCCTTGCCGTCAGGCATTGACGAGATATAATCGTTTGCCCTGCATTTTGATTTAAGCTTTGAAAGATTATCGGCAAGCTTTTTGTATGACGGAGAAAAAACCTCTTTTGTCAGCTTTTTATTTTCCTCTTTCAAAGCTGTTTTTTCAGCCTCGTCAATGTCAAGAGCATTTACCTTTTTTTCAAATGCAATAAGCATTCTTTCGGGATTTTCAGAGATTTTTATGCAATCGTCAATAACCGTTTCGCAGTCCTCTCTTGTCATAAAAAGACCGCTTTCAGCCCTCTTTTTTTCAAATTCTGTTATGCTGTCAATATAGTTTCCCACATCGGCATAAAGCGAAAGATATGCTTTTGCGTCGCTTTCTTTTTCGATTTTATAGTCGCACAACGAATTAAAAAGAGTAATATGCGCACCCGAATTTTCATCGAGAATTTCATCATAAAGAGCATACCCGGCACCCGAAATTTTCATCTCATACTCTCTTTTTAAAATAAGATATGTGATTTTTTCATCGTCAGAAAGCTCATCAAAGTTGAACTGTTCAATAGCCGACAGCTTTTCTGTATAAAGCTGTTGCGCTTCTTCTTTTGATAAAACGGATATTTTTTTCAGTTCCATAGGAATTTCCTCATCGGAAAATCTTCCCTTTTGTGAAATTTCACGGTTGAAAAAGAATGCATCATCGAGAATTTTTTCTTTGTATTCCGCATTTATTAAATCTGAAAACCTTGCGCTTTCGCTCTTTGCGCAAGAGCATAAAAGCATTGACAAAGAAATTAAAACAGGCAAAAATCGTTTCATAAAATTCTCCTTACAAAAATTTCAGATAAAGTATAGCATATATTGTGCAAATTTTCAATAGACAAAGAGTTAGCATTGGGTTACAATAAATATAGCAAAGATTTTTGGGGGAATTTTGATGAAACTCAGCGAACTTAACACAGGCAGTTCGGGCGTTATAATATCCGTAAACGGCGAGGGCAGTCTAAGACGGCATCTGCTCGATATGGGGCTTACCCCTCATACAAAAGTCACCGTTACAAAGATAGCACCTATGGGCGACCCTATGCAGATACATCTTCGCAGCTATGAGCTAACTCTGCGCAAAGAAGACGCCGCGAACATCGAAATAGAGGAGGAAAAGTAAATATGGTATTTGCTCTTGCGGGCAATCAGAACTGCGGAAAGACAACTCTTTTCAATCAGCTTACTGGCTCAAATCAGCATGTCGGGAACTTCCCCGGAGTAACCGTTGACAGAAAAGACGGTGAGATAAGGGGCAGAAAAGACGCAACTGTTGTCGACCTGCCCGGAATATACTCTCTTTCGCCGTATACCAGCGAGGAAATAGTCACAAGAGATTTTCTTTTAAAAGAAAAGCCCGACGGCATTATAAATATCGTTGACGCAACTAACATAGAGCGCAACCTTTATCTTTCAATGCAACTTATCGAGCTTAATATTCCTATGGTTATAGCCCTTAATATGATGGACGAAATCCGCGTCAACGGCGGAAGTATAAACATTTCAAAGCTGTCGGACGAATTCGGAGTACCCGTTGTTCCTATCTCTGCAAGCAAGAACGAGGGCATAGAGGAACTCATAGAAAAGGCAATAGGTGTTGCAAAAAACAGAATTGCTCCAAAAAGGCAGGACTTCTGTTCGGGAGCTGTACATAGAGCGATACATTCCGTAACCCATATGATAGAGGACCACGCGGATATGATAAAGGTCCCTGCTCGTTTTGCGGCGACAAAGCTTGTGGAGGGCGACGAACCTATGCTCTCACAGCTTAATCTTTCGGATAACGAAATCGAAATGATAGAGCACAGCGTATGCGAGATGGAGGCTGAGCTTGACACCGACCGTGAGGCCGCACTTGCCGATATGCGCTATAACTTTATCGACAAGGTAGTATCAAAAACAGTTGTCAAGGGGCAAAAGTCCGTTGCCTATCAGCGAAGCGTCAATATTGACAAGCTCCTCACCCATAAATTTCTTGCAATACCCATTTTTATTCTTATAATGGGACTTGTCTTCTGGCTTACCTTCGGCGTTATCGGCAATTTTCTTTCAGAGCTTTTCTCAATGGGGATAGATATGGCGACCGACCTTGCCGACAAGGCACTTGTCGCTTACGGAATAAATCCCATTATTCGCTCACTTATTATCGACGGCATTTTTGCGGGCGTCGGAAGCGTTCTTTCGTTCTTGCCGACAATAATCGTTCTGTTCTTCTTCCTTTCTATTTTAGAGGACAGCGGATATATGGCTCGTGTAGCCTTTGTAATGGACAAACTGCTCCGAAAAATAGGACTTTCGGGAAGAAGTATAGTTCCTATGCTCATAGGCTTCGGTTGCAGTGTTCCTGCCGTAATGTCCGCAAGAACGCTCTCGTCGGAGCGTGACCGCAAAATGACGATTATGCTTATTCCCTTTATGTCGTGCAGTGCAAAACTGCCTATTTACGCAATGTTTTCTCTTGCGTTCTTCCCCGGATACGAGGCGCTCGTTATGGTTATACTTTATCTTACGGGAATAATAACGGGCATTTTAGCCGCGCTCATATTAAAAGGAACGCTTTTTAAGGGCAAGCCCGTTCCGTTTGTTATGGAGCTTCCCAACTACCGTTTTCCCAGCGCAAAAAGCGTACTTCTTCTTATGTGGGACAAGGCAAAGGACTTTGTTCAGAAAGCTTTCACCGTTATTTTTATCGCAACAATAATTATCTGGTTCTTGCAGA
>CAMGJS010000056.1 GCA_946056455.1 uncultured Clostridia bacterium
AGCGAAGAAAAAAACTACAATTTTTGTAATAATTGAATAAAATGAAAATAAAATAGCGAACTGAGTTTCACCTTTTGCAAGTTGTTTTCGCTGTTCGTCAACCTGCTTTTCAAGGTCCTTTACAGTCTGACAAGGACAGGTTTTTTCTTCGTTATTCATCAGAGCTTTCCTCCTTATTCTCAGTTTCGATTCGCTTGGCGTCAACAAAGCCTTCTGCGAGAATATACGCTATAAGCGTTGAAGTCGCTCCGATAATTCCGACAACCTGCTCAATTTCCATATCAGGAATATTGAACGCAACGAGTATCGCCGTCACAAATCCCACTACCGCCGTCCAGAACTTTCGGCTTGTCAATTTCTGCTTCCAGTTGATGTTCATTACACTTCCCTCTTTTCTGTTTTTCTGAAGCCCATTGCGGTGAGCCTGACAAGAATGTCGTTTGCCTCGTTTTCGCCTATTTCGTCCGATGTGGCGATGATGATGAATTTCTGCTCCGAAAAATCGTCATAGCGATAAAGCTTATAGCTTTCGATGATATTTATAAGCACCTGAGAATATGTCGGCGCCGTTGCATAGCCGTCCTCATAGACTTTCTTGCAGGCGGTTTTATAGTCACGCTCTCCGATAAGGTTCTGATACCTTGACAGCCTGAGAAAAAGATCGCTGTGGTCTGCAACCGATGTTTCCCAATCAGGATATACCTTGAAGCTGTCGACAATGTCCACCCGCTTGCCGTTTATGTACTCAAAGGTCTTGTAGCTTTCGCCCTTGCCCTTAATGCCGAAAAGGTTGTTGCTTTTTCGACAAAGTGCAGATGTCCCCCAACCGCTTTCAAGGATTGCCTGCGCTATTGTCAGCGACGCTAAGATTTTAGTCCTCTTCATATCGGCTGTCGCTAAGGGAATAATCCGTTGAAGAAAATTCTGTTGTTCCTGTTTCGTTGCCACAATTTTCACCTCCGTATTTGTTTTTGCTCCACGCTCTTATGCTGTTCTGCCCTGCATAGCAAAGAAAGATAAGTCCGTCCGTTCCCCACATAACACGCACAATCTCCGCCGAAAGCCCCTCGACAGTTTCAAGTCCCATAAATGCAAGGATATAGGAAATCGATGTGTAAATCAAACTTGCCGTTACGAAAAGAACGATAACGACCTTTGAAAATTCGCGCTTTCGGTTTTTCATCATTTACGCTCCTGCATAGATAATATAATTCATTGTGACAAACGGAGGCATTTTGTTTTGCGCCTGGGAACCACCTGTTGCGTTCAATGAATAAGAGCCCTGATTTGACATAGTGTTTGTTCCGCTGATAGTGAGCTTAGGTGTCGAGCCGGTTGTACCCGAATTGCCATTACCATAAACCAGAACATGACTATGCGACGGCATTTCGTTGACAGTAAGAGTATGCGTTTTTTCTCCGCCCGTTTTGCCTGTTTTAGATGTCAGAATAATATCTTTATTCGCAAGAATATCTGTACCAAAAGCGGAACTGAGAGTTAATGTATAGTAGCTTGACGACTGACTGCCCGATATTGCGGTTATAGTTCTTGTTTCACCGTTATATGTAACAATGTCGCCTATACCGTAAAGCATAAGTTCGGGCGATGTTGTTAGCTTTATCTTTAAAGCACCCGATGTATATACCTCGTATGTCTTGAAGGAATCATAGAAATTTCCGACAGCTATTCTGTTTCTCATGTCGGGCAGATTGAAAGTCGATGTTCCGTCACCCGAGCCGTATGTCGTGCCTATCGCCGAATACAATGCCGAATGATCCGTTCTTGTTACTTCCCTTCCGTCGCATAAGAGCCAGCCTGTCGGGATAATATCCGAGGCAAAGGGCATAATTGAACCTATCGGCATAAAGAACATTTTTCTTTCGTTTCCGTCGGGAATTTCGTCAAGAGTAAGGTTTATATTTCCGCCCTCCGACGCTATTTCGTTGACAGAAACCGTTTCACCCATAGGGCCTCTTTCGCCCGTATCGCCCTTTTCTCCTTTTTCACCTCTGTCGCCTTTATCTCCCTTGTCGCCTTTGTCGCCCTTTTCACCCTTTGCGCCTGCAAGCGGACCTAAGTTTTCCCATCGGTTAAAGTAGTTGCTCCACACATAATAGTTGCCCTCTATGACAAATCCGCCGTCTTCGGTGATGCCGTCAGGGTAGGTGTTTTCCAGCTCCTCAACGCTGTTGAATGAGCCGAGCGCTTTCAGTTCTCCGGGGAGTCCTCTTTCACCCTTGTCGCCTTTGTCACCTTTGTCTCCCTTTTCGCCTTTGATACTTTGGAGCCACTCATTCTCGTCGCCCTCAAAGCCGTTTTTTACAGCAATTTCATAAGCGGATTTTCCCGCCGTTCCTTCCGCCTTGTCGGCGGCGTCAATCGCCCTCTGGACTTCAATCTGCATCTGCATAAGAGCCTGCTCGATAACATCTTCCGAAGTATAGACGATATTCTCAACGCTGTCAAAAACAGTAACGGGGTGAGCCGTGAACTTTATCACTATCTCTCTTGACGATGAAAGACCGATAAGCTCGATTTCAAGACTTCCGCTTTCGGCGGTGAAATTTTTGCCTATCACCCATGTCAGATATACTCCGTCCGACTTTACTTCCTTTTTCAGCACCTGCTCCGCCGTTGTTTCTCCTACCGTTCCGCGCATCTTGTAGGAAAGCTCGTCAAGCCGCAGATTTTCGTATTCAAGCGGTAGCATAATGTTTACCGTGTGAGCGTTTTCTTCACCCTTGACAAGCTTATTCTGCAACGATGTTGTGATAAGGCGCTTGCCTATAATGTCAATAAGCATAGTTTCTTTCCTTTCTTTTTTATTTACGCCGCAAAAGGATATTTTTGTAACGCCGCATACAAAAGTCCTTTCATAAAAGGCTCATAAACAGCGAAAAGTTGTACGACAGCGTACAACTTTTGATAAAAAATATTTTAAGTTCTGCTTTTTGCACATTTTTTATTCTTGAAATTTGTCATAAATCTACAAATACTATAAATATCAGCTCTATTGACAAATCGGTGGAAATATATTAAAATAATGGTAATAATAAACGCAGAAAGGGGCGGTGTGTATGACAGTAAACGGTCTTGCGGGAATGCAGTACGGCATAAGCAAAGCGTATGCAAGCTACAACAAATATTTACAGCAGGGCTCAACGGGCAAAAAGATAAATTCCGCGTCGGACGATGCGGCAGGACTTGCCATTTCATCAAAAATGCAGGCGCAGATTTCCCTTTCGGACCAGAAAGCCGCCAACGCTCTTGACAGCGTATCTTTCTCCGATGTTAAAGAGGGCGCACTTTCGGGTGTTGCTGAGGGACTTCGCAGAATGAAGACTCTTGCCTCGTCGGCTTCTAATTCATTCTATGGCGCTGATGAAAAGTCTGCAATTCAGCTTGAAATTGACGGTCTTAAAAGCGACATAAGCGACATTATGGATAAGACTGAGTTCAACGGAGTAAAGGTATTTGAGGACGGCGCTTTTGAAAATCTCGGCATTAAGGATTTCAGCGTTACGGGCGACAGTATTGACATTGACAGCCTTGACAGCGCGATAAATTCCGTAAGTCTGCAAAGAGCGAAAGAAGGCGCTACAACAAACTCGCTCCGCTCTTCGATAAATTATCTCAATAATTCGACCTACAACCTCACCTCGTCGATGAGCAGGATTTCGGACACCGACATTTCTTCTCTTTCAACAAGGCTTGCTCAGCAGAAGGTTATGTTCCAGTATAAAACCGCAATGCAGAACAACGGTTCAAAGCTTTCGTCGGCACTGACCTACGGAATGCTCAATATGTTAAAATAACGGAGGATAATATGAGCGAAAAGTTTGAAAACGAAGAGCTTCTTGAAGAAGACGACGGCATAATCACATTGGAGGACGAAAACGGAGAAACGGTTGACTTTGAGTTCGGCGATATGATTGACTACAAGGGCAACTCCTATGCGGTTCTCATTCCGCTTGACGAAGAAGATACCGACATTATCATTATGAAGGTTGAAACCGAGGACGACGACACGGGAGAAGCTGTTTTAGGTCCTATCGAGGACGAAGTTCTCTTGAACGAAATTTTTGAGATATTCAAGAAAAATCACGCGGACGAATTTAATTTTGAATAACAAAAAGGGTACCGAGCGACAAACTCGGTACCCTATTATTTTTATTTCAGGAAAATCTGCTCGGCAAGACCGAACCATTCCCGCACAACATAGCAAGGCAGAAGATACCAAGGGGTTTTTGCAGAAAGAGAAGTCTTTTCTGCCCCAAACTTTTTGCAGATAAGTCCTGCTCTGAATTGATGAAAGCCGTCGGTGACAACAGCAACGGTCGGGTTTTCTCCGTCAAGCTCTTTTAAAGAATTTTCAAAGTTTTCATAGGTGTCAGTTGATTTATCCTCAGTGATAATTCTGTCGGGAGAAATTCCCATTGAAACAAGGGTTTTCTTTATACATTCCGCCTCGGAAATTTCCTCGTCGGCACCCCGTCCGCCCGAAGCGATAATCATAATTTCGGGGTTATCTTTGCAAAATTCATACGCTTTTTCTATCCGCCTTTGGAGCATTAAAGAGGGCTCTGTTCCTCTCACCTTACAGCCGAGAATGATGACCGCATTTTCCGCTCCCGTTGCGTTGTTCATTGAAGAGCCGAGCATACATATACTCAGCGTTATTACAAATAAAATTCCGAAAGCGACAAACGCAGAAACGGCAAGAAGAATTATCCTCAGGAAGATATTTTTGTATAAATATTTCACGGCGATAACGACCTTATCGGTAAAAACTGAAAAAGCGATTAAACTCGCGCAGGCTATCGTCCCCACAACCGTTCCCGTATGGACAATTCCAACCGTCATAGGTGTAATGAAAAAGAAAAGAAAAATAATTGCCACTATGAAAACGATACTCCGCAGTATTTTTAAAAATACGGGATACCCTGCTTTCTTGCAAGGTATCCCCGTCAGTTTTTCATTAACCATTGTAGTTTTCTTTTAGTGCGGCGGCAAGCTGTGCAGGGCAGGAGCTTTCTTTGTTTCCGCATCGGATATTCTGAAGTCTTTCGATGACATCGTCAACCTTCATTCCCTTGACAAGAGCGGATATACCCTGTCCGTTTCCGTGACAACCGCCGACAATGCGGAACTCTTTTATGATACCGTCCTCAACATCTATTTCCATCTGTCTTGCGCAAACTCCGCGCGGTGTGTATCTGATAGTTTCCATAATATCCTCCTTATATTCTTGCAACGCCCGATTTTCTTGCAGCTTCGGCAACAGCCTCCGCTACCGCAACGGGAATTTTTCTGTCAAAGGAATTCGGCAGAATGTTATCGGGGGCAAGCTCTTCTTCGGGGACAGTAGCCGCAATAGCATAAGCCGCGGCAAGCTTCATTTCTTCGTTTATGTCAGACGCTCTGACAGAAAGTGCGCCCTTGAATATTCCGGGGAACGCAACAACATTGTTTATCTGGTTGGGGAAGTCGCTTCTGCCCGTTCCCACAATGAACGCGCCTGCTTCAAGCGCCTTATCGGGCATAATTTCGGGAGTGGGGTTTGCCATTGCAAAGATAATAGGCTTATCAGCCATTGACTTCACCATTTCAGCTGTAACAAGATTGGGCTTCGATACTCCTATGAAAGCGTCAGCGCCCTTCATAGCGTCGGCAAGTCCGCCCTTTATATGATTTTTGTTTGTAACCTTTGCAATTTCATAGTGCGAAGGATTTTTGAACTCGTCCCCGTCGCAGATAATTCCTGCAAGGTCAACCATAATTATATTGCCTATTCCAAGAGATATAAACTGCTTTGCAATAGCTATTCCTGCGGCGCCTGCTCCGTTTATAACAAGAGTCATTTCGGATATTTTCTTTCCTGCCACCTTAGCCGCGTTCATCATAGCGGCAGAGGCAACAATCGCCGTTCCGTGCTGGTCATCGTGAAAAACGGGAATGTCAAGCTTTTCTTTAAGACGCTTTTCTATTTCAAAACAACGGGGAGCGGAAATGTCCTCAAGATTTATTCCGCCAAAGCTGTATCCTATCATCTCGACAGTTTTTACTATCTCGTCAACATCTTTTGAGTTTATGCAGATAGGGAAAGCGTCAACATCGGCAAATTCTTTGAACAGAGCGCACTTTCCCTCCATTACGGGCATAGCGGCGCGAGGACCTATATCCCCTAAACCTAAAACGGCGGTACCGTCAGTTATTACAGCAACAAGATTTGCTCTTCTTGTAAGGTCAAAAGAAAGGTCGGGGTTCTTTTCGATTTCAAGGCAGGGCTGAGCAACTCCGGGAGTGTAGGCAAGGGAAAGCGAGTCCTTGTCGTTTATCGCTGTTCTTGAAACTATTTCTATCTTGCCCTTCCATTCATAGTGCTTGTCAAGGGCTTTCTGCATTATG
>CAMGJS010000057.1 GCA_946056455.1 uncultured Clostridia bacterium
CTTCTTGTCACGATTATACTCATTCTTATTTTGGGATTAATGTTCATCTAAACTTGTAAAGGAATTTATATAATATGAACAACAAATTATTAACGGGTATTATTATCGGAATAGTTGCTGTCGGTTGTGCAATAGCCGTCGGACTTTTAATTTATACCATAATTCTCTATCAGGATGTTTCTATAACCTCTTTTATTTCAAACGGGAGGTAGCGTATGAAACTATTTAAGCAGATAGCTTTGATTGTGGCAGTTTCAGCGTTTTTCACCGCATTTGACCTGTCTATCTATTTTCTTTTCACAAAGCCCTGTCTTCCCGCGGGGGAACATTCCGTGTCAAGCCCAAAGACAATATCGGTTGAAAAATATCTCCCCTTTGATGAAAATTCTGAGATAGTGAAGATAAAGTCCGATATTTCAATAACAAAAGATTGCCCGATTTTAGACGGGGCGGAGGCTCTGTACCCCATATATTCGGCGGTTGCGTACTCCTTGTATCCCGAAAGCTCCGTTAAGTTTGAAGACGGAGAGTTCGCTCCCGAAAGCGCGGTGCAGATGAAAAATACAATACGGGGTTTTACCGCTGTTGTTGACGGAGATACCGATATTTTTCTCACCGCAAAGCCGTCCGCTGAGCAGATGTCCTATGCCGAAGAAAAGGGCGTTGAGCTTGAGCTTGTCCCCATAGGAAAAGAGGCATTTGTCTTTATCGTCAACAACAAAAACAAGGTGGATAATCTCACCGTTGATGAAATAAGGGGTATTTATTCGGGTGAATATACAAACTGGTCCCAGTTGGGCGGAGATTTTTCCCCTATAAACCCAATTCAGCGAATAGAAAACAGCGGAAGTCAATCAACGATGAAAGCCTTTATGAAGGGCGAAGAGATGAAGCACAACCCGATGGGATTTGTAGGTCGGTCGATAGGCTTTTCGTTCAGATTTTATGTTGAAGAAGTCGCCGAAAACGGCGGAATAAAAATACTTTCCGTAAACGGGGTTTATCCCGACAAGGAAAATGTTTCAAACAAAAGTTACCCCATAGTTTCGGACTTTTATGCCGTTTATCGCAAGGACAACGACAACCCGAATGTTAAAAAAGTAATTGACTTTATCCTCTCTGACGAGGGACAGAAAATCATTGACGAAACGGGGTATGTTCCCCTATAAGAAAAAAGATGGGTATCGTCCGATACCCATCTTTTTCTATTTCAGCGTGATGAAATCAACGCTTGAATAGCCGATATTATCCTTATATTTTACTACATACCAGTTGCCGTACTGTCCGTAAACCGTAACCTCGGCATTATTCGGGATACTGGTAATTATACGGCTTTGCATTGACGGGAACGCGCGAAGATTAAGCCCCGAACCGTCCGTTGTGACAACGCCCTGATAGATAACCCCCGGCTCTATAAAAGGTATTCCGAAGTAATCGGCAAGCGACTGAACAAGGCTTCTTGCTATGCTGTCAAGGTTTGAAGTGAGCCACGCCTCATCCAGCGGATTGTCGTGGTAACCAAGCTCCACAAGAACGGCTACCGCTTTTGTTCTTGTCACTTCGGCAAGGCTTGTTGTCGGCAAAGCCTGAGTCTTATTCTGCAACGGATAGATATTCTGCAAATTGTTCGTGATGATAACGGCAAGGTCGTTTGAAAGCTTGCTGTAAGGGGAATAGTAAGCGTCGATACCCCTTAGCCTGCCTGCAAAATCCCCTCCCCCCGCATTTGTATGCAGAGCAAGGTGGACATCGTAATAATCCGAATTGGAGTCCGTTATCGCTCCCGTAACATTCTTTTCGGGAGAATTTCTTGTAAACTCTATTCCCGATGAACGCAGATAAGGCTCCATCTTATCCGCAAGAAGATTCATATAATATTCTTCGTTACCGCTTGTGTAGTATTTGTTCCATTCCTGAGTGGAAGGACTGAGAAAAACTCTCGGCATAAAAATCACCCCTTACCATTTTATGCAAACGGCAAGGGGTTGTTAATTTTACTTTGCGACTTTGAGCTCTTTGGGAGCGTATCTTTCCTTGGCTTTTTCGTTCCATTCAATAGAAAGCTCTTCCGCCCATTTTGTTTCAAGCTCTGCAAATTCCTCGGATTTAAGGGCTTTGAGAATTGTATCCTTGTAGGTTTCTTCTATTCCCTCTCTGTCAAGAATATTATATCTTACAACTACATAATAAGCGTCAGAGCCTTCAATGAGAAACGCCTTTCCGTCAGCCTTATGGGCAAAAATTTCTTCTGTTACAGAATCGGGCAGATTTGAATCGTTCTTGCCGATTATCTGTTCCATTGCGTATTCTTCAATCTCTTCGGGGTTATATTCAACGGGAGTGAACTCTGTTCCGTTCTTTTCGGCATACTGCTTCATAAGAACGTTGTAATTGTCATACATAAGCTCGTCAAAGTTTTCATCCGTTGCCTTGCTCTGATATTCCTTTGCAAGATTTATTGCCTTTTCCTTTTCGGCTCCTTTAAGAAGATTTCCGTCAAGGTCTTTAAGAGAAACTTCAATTATCTTTATTCTTGCATAATTTTCTTTGAGATAGGATTTTATCTGAGACGATTTAACGGGGTCAATACCCGTTTCAGCGTCATAGTAAGCGTTGAAAAGCTTTGAATATTTTGTATCGTTCATAACGATTTTTGTAAAGGAATCAAGGCTTATTCCGCTTGACTTCATAGCGCTCTCCGACTGCTTGTAGTAGCCTTCTGCGCTTGATTTTATATCAGCCTTTTCCTTATCTGTAAGTGTAAGACCGAGTTCGTCAAACTTCTTTTCAATGGCAATATGCTTTTTTGTTCTTAAAAGTCCTTCCTCGGCGATATATTCCTCCGCTGTCTTACCGTCTACGGTAACCTCCCACACGGTTTTCTGCTCTTCGGTCTTTTGCATAGCGGCGGAAGAATACACGGTTGTCATATGATAAAGATAAATTCCCGCAGGAACTTCCATTCCCCCGATATTGCCGATATATGCGGTGTCCTCTCCGCAGGCGGTGAGAGAAAGCGCCATAACGCTTGCCGAAAATGCGGCAATGATTTTATTTTTTAAAGATTTCATCTTAATCCTCCCGTTTTATAGGATAAATTTAAATACCATAACAGTATACCACAATCACAGCATAATGTCAAATTATTTTGCAATAAGGATATAATACCCCGAACTGTCCTCATATACGATCTGACAGCCTTCGGAAATTACAGTTGAGAAAACAAGCCGTCTTGTGCCGTTATTTTCAAATTCATCGGAATCTGGCGATAAAAACTGCGCTCTTGACAGAATAAGGCTGCTGTCGCCTTCAAAATAAATGGGCAGAGAATAATGAGAAACCGACGCGGAAATTACTTTTTTTAGTGTATCGTTCTGCTTTTGCATCGGCATTGCATAGCTACTCACAACAGAAAAGCTCTCGCACAAAAACAGCGCGCAGAATGCAAATATCGGAATAAATGCCGCAGGTTTTATCTTTTTTGAGGAAAGAAAGATAACAAGACACGCTCCGAATGAAACGCATATCGTAACAACAGGGAGTGTAAAGGATGTTATTCCCTTTGAAATATACGCTCCCACAGACGAAGAAAGCACAGGAGAAAATCCCGAAAGCAAAGCCGCCGAGCCCGAAAAATTAAAGGAGAGAAAGCACAAAAGAAATACTCCTGCCGATATGCTGTTGACAATAAAGGATTTTTTGCCCGAAACATAAATGTAAATTATTCCTATAAGCATTAAAGGAGCAAGCATCGCTCCGCCGTATCTTCCCGAAAGAACGGCGTTTGCCCCCGACGAAACGGACGACGAGATGATGTCCGCCAAGAAATATGATACCGACGACAAAAGCAGGAACATAAGAAAAAGCTGTCGGTCGGTGTATTCATCGGCAGGGACTTTTTCAATATGCCTTAAAACAAAGCTTTTTATAAAGTTTTTTGAGCCTATTACGGCAAAGGCTATTCCCCCGAAGGCAAAAAGCAAGGTGGACGCTCCTATATACATAAGCCTGCCCGAAAGCACGGCAAGAAAGCTCTTTGCTGAAAAAAATGCGTTTTCTTTGCAAACAAGAGAAAAAATTATCTTTAACACGATGAATATAAAAAGTCCCGAACCTGCGGTGATGAAAAATGTCACGGCAGAGCGCTTTTCGACACGCTTTGAAATAAGCATAAGGGCTATCGTTAACGTTCCCGAAAGAAAAATGCCGAGAGTGCACTCGCAAAACCATAGCAAAAACTAAAGGCAAATAGCAGAAAGCGCAAAATACCACGGCTTTTTTGTTAAGTCAAGGTTTGAAAAAAGCCAGAGCGCCGCCCACATAAAGAAAACTGTCGGAGCAAAGCCCGTTGTCGTATAGGCTTTGCAGATAATATCGGGAAGAAGCATAACGGCAAAGGCCGAAAGCTTTATAAAATACGGGTTTACATCGGGGAAAAGTTTTCTTGCCGTGAGGTATGCAAAAACAAAAGAAAAGGCAAGAAACAAGGCGTTCATAAAGAGTGCTATGCGGTAGGCACAAGTTCCTCCGCCGAAAATCAGCACAAGCGGAGCGAGTAAGAGAGAATATCCGAAGGACGCCGAGCCGAAGGACGAAAATGCGGAAATATCGCCTTTTCCTGCGATAAGGTATGCTATTCTCCAGAAGGGGACTTCATCGGCGGAATATATTCCCACAAATTCGCCGCTTTGCCACGAATATATGGCAAAAAGCAGAAGAACGGCAAGCTCTGTCGAGAGAATGTTGAGATAAAAACTGCGACTGCGTTCCTTTTCCACCAAAAATCACCCTCCTTTAAAAAAATACACAAATATTATAGCAGAAAAATCTTCCGTTTTCAATATATATTGACTATTTTGGCGATATGGGTTATACTTTGTATTGATATTTCTGAGAAAAAGGGGGACTTGTTTTGCCGAGATTTTTTGTGCCTGAGGCTTCTGACGACTTTATTACCGTAACGGACGGCGACGCACGGCATATTTCATATTCTTTAAGAATGGCTGTCGGCGACGATATAACTCTTTGCAACGGCGGAAAGGACTATTTTTGCAGAATAGAACGCTTTGACGGCGACAGCGTTGTATGCAGAGTTTTGCGCTCGGAGCAGAGCAAGAGCGAGCCCGATATTTTTCTCACGCTTTATCAGGCATTCCCCAAGGGCGACAAATTTGAAACTATCATTCAGAAGTCGGTTGAATTAGGTGCGTCAAGGATTGTCCCCGTGATGACAAAGCGTTGTATTGCGCGGCCCGATGAACGCTCCTTTGCAAAAAAGCTGTCAAGATACAAAAAAATATGCGAAGAGGCGGCAAAGCAGAGCGGCAGAGGAATTATCCCCGAAGTGACGGAAATTATCGGCTTTGACAAGGCTGTTGAGGAGGCAAAAAATGCCGACCTGCCGCTTATTTGCTATGAACGGGAGGGCGGAAAAAGATTTAAGGATATTTCTTTTGAAAATAAAAAAACCGTTTCGCTCTTTATCGGAAGTGAGGGCGGATTTGACTGCTCGGAGGCGGAAAAGGCGATAAATTCGGGGATTATCCCCATATGGCTCGGCGAAAGGATACTTCGGTGCGAGACCGCTCCGACGGCGGCAATTTCCATAATAATGAATTTAAGCGGAAATATTTAAAAAAATCTCGTGCCCCACTTGAAATATCTTTATTTGTATGATATAATGACTGTATTATAGTTTTTATCAATGAAAACAGGAGGGATTTTAATATGAAAAACTTTTTGGGACTTGCAATTTTCGGTCTTGTTGCCGCAGGTATAGGCGCTGCCGCTACGGTTTTCGCCATTAAAAAGCGTGAGGAGCTTGACGCTTACGACGATTTTGACGACGAATTCTGCGACGATTGCGATTGCAACTGCGAAGAATGTGCCGCTTGTGAGGACATTGTTGTTGACGGCGATGATGTTTCCGAGGAAGAAGCTCTTGACGCTGTTGAAGAAGATACAGACGACCTTGCAAAAGAGGACGGCTCTGATTTCTAATCAAAACAAAAAGCAAAATTCCCCGAAGGTATCTTCGGGGAATTTTTTTGCCCATTTAAGTGCGTTTTGATTTTTCTCATTTTCTTCCTTTAAGTTATCATTATCCTGTCCTTGACAATATTATAACTAACTATTGTTAGTTAGTCAAGTTTTTTTATAAAATTTATTCAGAATGTCTTATTTTGAGAAAAAGCGAAAGGATAATTTATAAAAAATTTCCGCTTGACAAAATTCTTGCCTTATATTATAATGTAATAGCTGTCTTATTAAGGGTATCGCTCATCGGGGCGTAACTCAGTTTGGTAGAGTGCTTGGTTTGGGACCAAGATGCCGCAGGT
>CAMGJS010000058.1 GCA_946056455.1 uncultured Clostridia bacterium
GAGCAAGGAAAATTCCCATAAACATTCCGCGCGACTGGTTTAAGGTACAGCCTACCTCTTTGCCCATTCCCACGCAGGTAAGGCGATATGCGCAAAGCTCAACATATCTTTTCTTTCCGACAATATATCCGCCCGTTTCGGCTATTCCTCCGCCTGCATTTTTTATAAGCGAGCCTACGCATATATCTGCACCCACTTCTGTAGGCTCTCTTTTTTCAACAAATTCACCATAGCAGTTATCGACCATAACGATAACATCGGGGTTCTTTTCCTTGCAGGCTTTAATAATCTCTTCCATCTGAGAAATCGTTATTGCGGAGCGAAGCGAATACCCCCTTGAACGCTGAATGTAGACTACCTTTGCGCCCGGCAATTTTTCAAGTATCTTTTCTTTATCAAAAGAGCCGTCATCTTTAAGGTCGACCTTGTCATATTTCACACCAAAGTCCGAGAGGGAGCCGTTCCCCTTTTCTCCTCTTATTCCGATGACTTCTTCAAGAGTATCGTAGGGCGAACCCGTTATGCAAAGGAGCGTGTCGCCCGTTCTTAAAAGTCCGAAAAGAGCTACGGTGAGTGCGTGTGTTCCCGAAACGAAATTATGCCTTACAAGAGCGTCCTCGGCTTTGAAAATATCGGCATAAACGGCGTCGAGAACATCTCTGCCCAGATCGTCATAGCCGTAGCCCGTACTGCCCTTAAAGCAAGCCTCGCTCACTTTATTTTTTGCAAAAGCATAAAGCACCTTTTCTGTATTGTAGGCTAAAATATCGTCAATTTTTTCAAAAGTATCCTTTGCCGATATTTCAGCCTGCTCCGAGGCTTGTCTTATCTTTTCGCTTATTGTAAACATATTTTAAAAATCCTTTCGCTTTATATAAATATAGTCCTCGTATTTTTTCTCAAAACCTGCTCCCTCATAAAATGAAACCCGTTCGTCCTTTGCAAAGAGCAGGCACTCTTTTTTATATGTCTTTCTGAGCTGATACAAAAGCTTTCTCGCCTCGCCCTTTCCTCTGTTTACAGGGGATGTAGCAATCATTCCGAAAAACGCAAAGGAGTCGCACTCAAAGAGCATTGTCGCCGTGGTTTTATTATAAAGATACGCTTTTGAAACGCCGTGCCTTATGCGGTGAGAAGTGTCCGTCAGCCACTCGGCATAGGAATTTTCAATATCAAATCCCGTTTTGAGTATAGAGAAAACATCGTCAAGCTTTGGGTTGTTATTTACTGTTATATCCTCGCTCAAAGCATTTTCGGGGAAGGAGAAAAGCGTTCTTCTCACCTTGTCGTAGCCGTCAATTTCAATGGGAACAGAGGTTTCAATTTCATCGGGAGAGAGGGTGCGAAGAAAGAACGAGAGTTCTTCAATGTCCCCGATATTCTCTGCCGAAATAACAACATTCGAGTTGAATTTTGAGATAATTCCGCTGTCCCCCGTTGAATAAAATTCAGCAAAATCATATCCCGTGCCGTAGGCTTTATAGTGGGACAATATCTTCTGCTCATAGTAGCTGTCATAAAGCCGTGGCAAAGAAAAAATGCGCTCTATCATATATTTCCTATCTCACAAAGTACCGCTTTGCACAGGTCAAGGCAGGCTTTTATGTCCGCCATATCTGCAACGCAGGAGGGCGAATGAAGATAACGGCAGGGGACGGAAATCGCCATTGTTCTTACTCCGTCACGGGAGATATGGATAGCTCCGCTGTCGTTTCCGCCTGCTACAACAGACTTTGTCTGAACGGGGATATTGTTCTTCTTTGCCGTATCAAATGCAAGGCGGTAAAGCTCGCGGTCATAAATCGTTGAACGATCCATAAAAGAAACTACCGCTCCGCCTTTTTGAAGACATACTTTTTTGTCGCCGTCCGAAAGGGGAATATCGGCGGCTGTTGTTGTTTCAAGGACTATTGCAATATCGGGGTTGACGGAAAACGCCGCCGTCTTTGCTCCCCTTGTGCCTATTTCCTCCTGAACGGTGAAAACGAATGTGGTATCAAAGGGAATTTCACCCTTTATCATCTCAATCATCATTTCGCAACCTGCTCGGTCGTCTATTGCTTTGCAACGGATTTTTCCGTCGCCGAAGCGGACAAATTCCGACCTGAAATATGCTATATTGCCTAAGCTGACATACTGTTCGGCTTCCTCTTTTGTTTCTGCTCCTATATCAATATAAAGGGCGGACATTTCGGGCGATTTTTCTTTTTCGCTCTTTGAAAGATTATGAACGGCGGCTGAGCCTATCACTCCGTTGTGACCGTTTATTTCAACCCTTGTTCCCATAATGGTGGAGGGCTCAATTCCTCCCACGGCGGAAAAGGCAAGAGAGCCGTCCGCTCTTATTGCTGTAACGATAAGGGCGACTTCGTCCATATGTGCGGCTATCATTATCTTTGACTTCGGTGAGCCTGCTCCCTTTTTTTCGCAGATAAGGTTGCCTAATTTGTCAACCCGGTATGTGCAGTAATCTTTTATTTCATTTATAATAAATTCGCGGACATTCTTTTCATCGCCCGAAGCGCCGTTTAAAAGGCAAAGTTTTTCAAGCATTATTTTACCCCCTTTACAAATTCGGCAATAAGCTCTGCGCAGGATATAATGTCCCTTGTGTCAACTACCTCAACGGGAGTGTGCATATATTTTAAAGGAATTGAAATTGTTGACGACAACGCACCCTCACGGTTTATTGCAAATCTGTCGGCATTTGTGCCTGTTCTGCCGTTCATCACTTCTATCTGATAGGGGATATTCTTTTCCCTGGCAATATTTATAAGCTCGTTTGAAAGCTCTCTGTCAAGTGAGGGGGCTATGCCTATCATTGCGCCCTTGCCCATTTTTCCGCATTTTTCCTCTTTCTCTCCCGATGCGTAGGCAAAGCTGACATCAACAGCTATGGCAATATCGGGGTTAAAGGAGAATGCTCCCGTCGCGGCGCCTCTCTCGCCCACTTCTTCCTCGGAGGAAAACAAAATCTGCAAGGTGCAGTTTATGTTCTCCTTTGATAAAAGCTCAAGAGCATAAAGAATAACGGCAACTCCGCTTCTGTCGTCAAGAGCAGAGGCGGAAACTCTTGTTCCCAAAAGCTCCGCAAAAGGCGAACAGAATGAAACATTATCACCCAAGGAAACTATCTTTTCAAGCTCTTCTTTTGAATAGCCCGTGTCAATATAAGCCTCGTCAAAATCAAGGGGTTTGTTGTCGGAAGCAAGGTGCGGCGGAATGGAAACTACCGTGCCTGCAATATCCTTTTTGCCGTGAATGATAAGTTGCAGAGCAGGGAGAAATCTTTTGTCAATTCCTCCGCAAGGGGCGACCTTCAAAAAGCCGTCCTCCGTGATATGAGTAACGATAAAACCTATTCTGTCAATGTGAGCGTCAAGCAGAACCTTTTTCTCACCGTTGCCTATGGTAGCAAAAACGCTGTTATTTTTTATAAAGGCATTTTCGTCATATTTTTTAAGATAGGATAAAGCGACTTCTGCCGCCGCTTTTTCATTTCCGCTTACTCCGCCCTCTGAGCATAAGGCTTTAAGCACATTATTTATGTCCAAAAGAAAATCCTCCCTCATATATGATATTTCAAAAAGTATCAGCATAAAATTTAACATTAAAATTATACCCCTTTTTGAAAAAAATAGCAACATTTTAAGGTGAGGATTTTTATGAGGCAGAAAATTACCGCCGATACAATTATAATATCGGCATTTTCTTTAATATTGCAAGGGCTTTCAATAGCTCTCAATATCGCCGTGACAAGACAGCTGGGCGAAAGCGCTGTCGGTGTGCTTTCTCTCGTGTCGCAGTTTTTTGTTTTTGCAATTACCCTTTCGGGCGGAAATATCTTTGTTATTTCAAGCAGATTTATTTCCGAGGAAATAGGCAGAAAAGGCAATGTTGAAAAAATTGTCCTTTATTGTCTTATATCGGGGCTTACCCTTTCTTTTATTTTTTCGGGGACGATATTTGCCCTTTCTTCTCACATTATAGACGAATTTATGGAGGGAAAAGGCTCAATAGCGGCGATAAGGATAATGGCTCTGTCCTTGCCCCTTGCCACAACGGGTAGCTGTATTAAAGGGTATTTTCACGCAAGAAGAATAGTCCTTATCCCCTGCATATCGGAGTTCACCGAGTTTTTTGTCAAGGGAGCGTCGCTTCTTTCAATGATAACTCTTTTTGCAAAAAACGGAAAAGCGGACATCTTCACCTGCTCGGCGGTGTCTTTAATGCTCGGCGAGGCGGTTTCCTGCATAATGCTTTGCGTATTCTATGTCAAGGAGCGACTTCCAAAAGCGGAAGTTCCGCCAAAGATTTCATTCGGGGAATTTTTAAAGCTTTCAGCGCCCATAACCTTAGGAGCGTATATTTTCGTCTTGCTTTCGGCGACAAACGAGGCGCTTGTCCCCATAACGCTGAAAAGCTTTTCGGGCTCTGCCGAAACGGCTTTGTCGCAGTACGGAATATTCGAGGGGATAATTATGCCCGTTATATTCTTCCCGTCGGTACTTTTGCAAAGTCTTTCGGTGATACTTGTGCCTGAAATCGCAAGGGAAAACAAAGGCTTTTGCCCTCTGAATGTCAGAAAGGTATCAAAAAGAGCAATATCTCAGGCTTTCGCCACAGCGTTTATTTCGGCGATGTTCATATTCTCCTTCGGCGGTGAGATAGGCGCGCTGTTGTCCGAAAGTCCATTAGCGGCAAAAACTCTCACGATAATATGCCCCGTTATTCCGTTTATCTATATTGAAATTGTCACCGAAAGCATTTTAAAAGGGCTTGGCAGACAGAAATTCTGCATTATAAATTCGGCGGCGGAATATCTCATAAGAATATCCTGCGTTGTGGTTTTTGTGCGTATTATAGGCTTTTACGGCGTTATTGTCTCATATTTTGCAAGCAACATAATCTGCAACACCATAAGGATAATCGCCGTTCACAAATTAACGGGACTTCGCTTTGATTTTGTGGGAAACATTCTTGTTCCTCTGTTTTCAGCCGCAGCGGCGACAAAGCTTTCTTCTATGCTTTATGAGGTGATGAAAAACGGCTCAGCGATAACCCTTATTATTTCGGGCGCATTCTCTCTGCTCTGTTTTATTCTGTTAAACGAGGTTCTGCAAAGATTTTGCAAAGAAAAGGAGCAGGAAACGGTAAAAGAGTAAGAAAAAGTCCGCAAAAAGCGGACTTTAAAAAACTATACAAGTATGAACGCCATAACGGGAATTGTTATTACGCTTAAAATTGTTGTCAGCAAAACCACATTCGCCGCAAATTCCTGCTCACATTCGTGAAGCTCGGCAAGAGATTCTATAATTGCGCCCGACGGCGTCATCGCAAGCAGAACGACCGACGCTTTAAGCACATCATCTGCAAATGGAAGAAAGTTTACGCACAAAAATGCAAATAACGGAAAGACAATGAGCTTTAAAAGACAAGTAACATAGGCAAACATTCTTGTGAACAAAGCCTTTAAATTCACCTCGGAAAGTCGCATTCCGAGAATGAGCATACATACGGGCGTTACCATTTTTGCAAGAAGTGCAACAGAGCTTTCAATCTCGTCGGGGAAATGTATTTTAAAGATAAACAACGGCAAAGCTATCAGAATAGCAAGGGTTGTCGGGTTGAGTATAGCGTTTTTGACCGATATGTAGCGCTTATCGTTTGTTATCATAAATGTTCCTGCCGTAAAGACGATAAGGTTCATCGACATAACATTTATGGAGCTGTAACAAAGCACAATAGGTTCATCGGGAAAAACTCCCGAAATAATCGGCATTCCGATAAAGCCCACATTGCCGAGTACCGCTCCCACGGTCATAATTCTGTATGCCGAGTCATCATATTTCTTGTGCAGGATAAGATACAGTATCCCGAAAAAGATAAGCTGAACGGCAAGAGTTATAACAAAAAACTTTGCAAGCTTTATAATATTTTCGGTTGAATATTCAAGGTTTAAAAAAGAGTTTATAATCATAGCGGGACCGAGAATATAAACAAGAAAAGCCGATATGCTCTTTGCGTGGGACACCGACGCTTTTTTACTCTTGCATAAAACAAATCCCAGAGCCATATATACCAGCATTATTGCTACGGTCTTAAAAATCAGGATAATCATTTTAACAAGTCCTTACTGAATTTTTGAAAGTGATATTATTGTTTCGATATGCTTTGTCATCGGGAACATATCTACGGGCTGGATTTTTGTTACCCGATGCTTTTTTGTGAGAATGTTAAGGTCTCTTGCGCAGGTTTCGGGGGTGCAGGAAATATAGACTATCCTTTCGGGCGAAAGCTTGCAGAGT
>CAMGJS010000059.1 GCA_946056455.1 uncultured Clostridia bacterium
GCAATTTTTTGCCTTCTTTTTTGTTGTCAAAAAAGAAGGTCGCTGTGCAAGGCTCCAACGGAGCCGACAGCGAAACCTAAACTAAAAGCACGCTTTTCAGCGTGCTTTTAACTTTCACTATTTCTTAGAAATAAATTTTGAAAATCTCTTTGCCAACAGAGCAAGCTCTTCTATATTGTCCTTTGCGTCGTCAATAAGCTCCGCCTGAGCGTCGGCACTGTCAATTGTCTTTTCGGAGCTTGCAACGGTGCTTTCAACATCAGCCTTGATAGCGGTAGTGAGTGCGGAGATATTCTCCGCCGTCGCCTTTGAGTTGTCCGCAAGGTCTTTTATCTCCCCTGCCACAACGGTAAAGCTCTTTCCGACTGCTCCCGCTCTTACCGCCTCTATCTGTGCGTTGAAGCTGAGTATCTTTGTCTGGTCGGCAAGCCTTGTTATCGAGTCGAGAACATCGTCAATCTTCTCAGACGCCTCGCCTATATTTTCGATATTCTTGCTGAGTTCTCTCTGGTTTGCACCTATGCCGTCGGCTGTTTTTGACATTTCGTCAAAGCTTTCTTCTATCTGCTTTATGCTCTTTGAAAAGCTTTCGGCAATGATTTTTGTCTGCGCTTTTATATAACCTTCATTCACCATAGCCTCAACTGCCGTTCTCACCGTCGTTGCAAGAACTTCAATATCTTTTTTCGACTTTCTTTCAATTTCCGTTGAGGCATTGAGAAGATTTTCGGCATTGATTTCATAACGCTCACAAACATCTCTTACCTCTGCAGGACGGATTTTGTCAATGGTGTAATGTCCGCCCACAACACCGCCTATAATCTGATTTTCAACAACTATGGGAAAAGCAAATTCGGTAATATAAGCGTGACATTTTGAGATATGTACTCTGCTGTAACGCATAGCCTCCGACACAAAATGCTGATGCGACCGGGAGCATTTTTCAATACCCTCTGCCGAATTTCTGACATAGTATTCGCAGTATTTGCAAAACCTGCTTGTGGGGGTAATGCTCTTGCCCTCTCTGTCCACAACGGTTAATGCACAACCTGTCTTTTCGGCAAAAACCTCCTGAAAAGATATAAGCTTCTGCATATCGACAATATCGCTTATTTCAAGAGAGGAAATATCTATAAGATTATCGCATATCTTTATCACCGTAACACCTCCGCAAAATACTTTTTCTTTTATTATACAGTATCGCTGTCAATTTTGCAAGAAAATTATTTTGCTATTGATTTTTGCGCTCTGCTGTTGTAAAATAGAGGTATCATTATAATAAGGAGAAAAATGCTATGTGGACAAACGAACTTTTAAAAAACAACGCCAAAGAATGTCTTAAAAAATATTACTGGTATGCTGTTCTATTCACTGTACTTGTGGGACTTGTAACAGGTGCTGTGACAAGCTCTCTTTCGGGAATTGTGTCCTTTGTGACGCAGATTATAGTCGCTCCTATTTCTATCGCAATGGGAATGGGCGAGGCGGCTGTGGAAGAAACGGACGAAACCGCAATAGCGGCAATCGGCACGATAGGGGTAGTACTCGGTTCAATGATTGTTTTCACAATTATCTATGCCCTCTGCTTTGCTATCGGAATAATATGCTCAGCATTTATTCAGATGCCGTTCCAGACTGTCGGACTTAACAGATACTTTATGTCAGGCAGATACCGTCAGCCTTTGTTTGACGATATTCTCTATGCAATAAAGTCAAAGAAGTATATGAAGATAGTCAAGGTATCGTTCTTCTATGAGCTTTACATAATGCTCTGGTCGTTGCTTTTTGTTATCCCGGGAATAATAAAGACTTACGAATACTTCCTTGTGCCTTATATTATTGCAGAAAACCCCGATATTCCCAAAGAGCGCGTATTTGAAATAAGCAAGAATACAATGAACGGCGAAAAGATGAACTGCTTTATCTTAGGACTTTCGTTCATCGGCTGGTATCTTCTCGCTGTGCTTGCAACTATGATGACATTCGGTCTTGGTGCGATTTCAATTTACTTCCTCACACCCTATGTCAGAGCAACCTTTGCTGAATTTTATGCTTGTATGAGAGAAAAGGCTCTCACAAACGGCTATGCCACAAAAGAAGAACTCATAGGCTTTGAAAACTAAAATTTAAGGAGGCTGTTTTATGGAGGCAAGATTTAAAAAATACATTGCCGAATTTATCGGAACATTCATACTTGTCCTTTTCGGTTGTGGCTCTGCGGCTTTGACGGGCGGAATAGACGGAGTATTGGGCATTGTGGGAATTGCTCTTGCGTTCGGTCTTGCAATAGTTGCAGCGGCTTATGCGATAGGTCATATTTCGGGCTGTCATGTCAACCCTGCCGTTTCGCTTGCTATGCTCATTGACGGTCAGCTGTCACTCGTTGACTTTTTAGGATACATTGTCGCTCAGTTTTTAGGAGCTTCGGCGGCAGGCAGTGTGCTCTTCTTCATTATAAAGAACTGTTCTGCGCTCAACATCTTTGAAACAGGTCTTGGCGCAAACGGCTACGGCGCTTTGTCTTATCTCGGAATTTCTCTTGACGGAGCTTTTGCCGTTGAGATGATACTCACCTTTGTATTTGTGATGACGATTTTCGGCGTGACTTCAAACGAAAAGACCGCTCCCCACGCAGGACTTATAATAGGTCTTACATTAACCTTTGTTCATATTCTCGGTATCCCTCTTACGGGAACTTCCGTAAACCCTGCAAGAAGCTTTGCTCCCGCAATTCTTCTCGGAGGAGAGGCACTTTCTCAGCTCTGGGTGTTCATTCTTGCTCCCTTTGTCGGAGCGGCTCTTGCGGCACTTATCTGGCACTTTTTATTCAAGAGCAAAGTGAAGAAAGAAACTTCTCCCACTTCTGCAACAAAGAAAACAAAAAAGAAGTAATTTTTAAAAAGTACCGTACTCAAAAAAAGTACGGTATTTTTTATGGGATAAATGTTAGCGTCGGAGAAAAAATATTCTTGAAAAACGATTTATGCGGTGATATAATTGTTACAACAGGTTATATCAGAACAGGAGTTTTTATTATGGATATTATAAAAAAATCTCCTTTTCCCGAAAAGGTCGGGAAAGCTGATTTTAAAGACGAGCCTCTGGTTTCTGTCGGGCAGTATTTCGGCAAGAGGATTTTTACAGAGCCCGTCTATTACAACAAAGGGATAAGCGGAGCTATATCGGATATGAAGCTGAGAAAATCAGTTGTTGAGCGTCTTGAAAATGCTCTTGACAATCTGCCCTGCGGACTGACCTTTAAAATATTTGACGCCTGGCGACCGATAGAGGTACAGCAAGCGCTTTTTGACGGCTACCGTGAAAAAATACTCTCGGAGCACCCTGAGTATTCCGACGAAAAAATCACAGAGGAAACAAGAAAGTTCGTTTCCGTTCCGTCATACGATGAGTGCAACCCCTCTGTTCACAACACGGGCGGAGCGGTAGATTTGACGCTCGTTTTCAAAGAGAACGGAAAGGCTCTCGATATGGGGACAGAGTTTGACGATTTTTCAGAAAAAGCGAACACTTGTTATTTTGAAGAAAATTTCAACAAGGAAATTGCCGAAAACCGTCGGATACTCTACTTCGCAATGACGAAAGCAGGCTTTACAAATCTCCCCACAGAATGGTGGCACTATGACTTCGGAACGGCTTTCTGGAGCTTTTATACAGGCAAGCCTGCTATGTTCAAAGGAATACTGAATAAATAAACGGAGAATGATACAGATGAAGAAACCGCAGAGAAAAAGAAGTATGCAGTCCATTACAGTTATGCTGTTTGTAATAACATTGCTGATATGGGTTGTGTTATTGTTCCTTAAAATTATTTTATGGGGTATAAGCGCAGAGGAACTTATCGAGGATATAATCTCCAACATACTCGGAATACTGCCTCCTATGCTGATATTCAACTTTATTTATGAATATCTCACAAAGGACCATATTGCCGACGAAATAAGCGAGCAGATAACGAAAACTCTTCTCGGAAATTCCGATTCCATCGAGGGCTTCAACACAAAGGACAAGATAAGATTTGTCAAAAACACGATAGGATCTCTTGTGGGACAGGATTCGGCGGAGATGGTAAACGCAGTAGTTGAGCCTTATATAACAAATCAGTATAACATAAGGACTTTTTTCAAATACACCATTATTCTGAGGGATTACAGCGAAAGCAATTTGTTCAGCTCAGATGAATATATGAAGATATACGAAAATTTCAAATACAAGAAAAAGTATATCGGAGAAGGCTCTCTTCCCGAACAGCTTCACATTGCATTCATATACAAAAACCACGAGCTTGACCTTGCTCTCAGAAACCGCAAATACATATTCCAGGAGAATTTATCCGTTGCCGAAAAGGAGCTTAACGCTCTTATCTCCCTTTCGGACGAAGAAAAGCTCAGATTTGTCAAGAATGAAATGTGTATTTCGATGTATATTGACGAAAGAGTGGCGGAGATTAAGAATGTCACCATAGACGAATCGGGAATTGACATTGAGTATGAGTCCCACCATGACAAAGGCATTGACTCGCACAGCGTTGAGATAAACTTTGCTATGCCTCAGTTAAAGGGCTACGGCGAATTTCTTGTCAGCATAACGGAGCCTACATACTCCCCTATCATTCAGCTTTCATACCCCGAAAGCACAATGAATGTTACCGCTTTTTCGTTCCTTAACGACGGCGACGAGTCATCTGTCGAGCAGGCAACGCACAACATCGGCAACTATGAATTCTGTATCCGCGACAGGTGGATATATCCTATGAGCGGAGTTGTCTTTATGATAAATGACAAGGACAAAAAATCTGACGGACAATAACATTTTCACGCATAAAAAAGGGTACCCTAATCAGGTACCCTTTTATTTTTGTTTGGAAGAATTAAGCCTCTTCTACAATTTCGGCGTCCTCAACATTCTTGCGGATGCTCTCTATGCCGTCTTTGCAACTGCTCTTTGCCTTGTATCCCTCGCCCACTGCGATAATCTGACCGTTCTTTGCTTTAAGCCTGAAACGGAACTCGCCTGCTTTATCCTTATAAATTTCAAACTTGGGGTTCTTTTCTGTCTGATAACCTTCGACAGTCTGGTCTTCAAGTGCGGCGATAGGAGCATTTGTGATAACACTCTTGACGCCGTTTCTGCAAGCGTCAAGCGACTCGTAGCTTTCGCCCGTTGCAATTATCTCACCGTTGCGTGCTTTAAGATTGAATGTGTATCCGCCCGATTTTGTTGACTTAATAACAAACTTACCCATTGAAAAATTCCCCTTTCGTTTTCTGACATATTTTTGAATTTTACGACATTTTGTCGCATATCCGCCCTCATTATAACAATTTATGCACATTTTGTCAATAATTTAATAAGATATTGCTTTTATTCATAAACAAAACCGTCATTGTATATAATAAGCGAGAGGTGATTTTATGAATAAAAAGATAAATATTCCGCTTTTGGCGATAAATCTTGCAATACCCCTTGCTATCGGGGGATTATCGGGCTTTTTGATAAAAAACTACACCGATGATTACAAGGCGATACCCAAGCCACCGCTTTCTCCGCCGTCGTGGCTGTTCCCTGTTGTGTGGACAATTCTTTTCATTCTTATGGGAATATCGGCATATATCATTGCTACATCTGAGCATAGCGGAAAGCGTCACGCCCTGATAATTTACGGAATTCAGCTTGCCGTGAACTTTGCGTGGTCGCCCGTTTTTTTCATTGCAAAGAAATATCTTTTTGCGTTTTTTATCCTGCTTTTGCTGATAGTTCTTGTTTCGGCGATGATAACTGCCTTTTCACAGATTTCCAAGGCAGCAGGAAGATTACAGATACCGTATATGCTCTGGCTTTTGTTTGCAGGGTATCTCAACTTAGGGGTGTATCTTCTGAACAGATGAAATATCTCCAATATACAAAACAAAAGACGAGATACTCAAACGAGTACCTCGTCTTTTGGCGGAGAAAGAGGGATTTGTTCCCGCCTGCGGTGCGTAGCCGCACGGGCTATATCGTATAAAATTAAATTCAACTCGCTACTTTGCCGCTCGGTGACTTTACAAAGCAGCCCACTGGGCTGTCATTCACTACCGTGCCGTTCAAATCCCTTTCCAAATAAAAAAGCAGGATACCCGAATGGGTATTCTGCTTTTTTGGCGGAGAAAGAGGGATTTGCTCTCGCCTGCGGGCTCGGTCAGGCACGGCTCTGACAGCCCACTGGGCTGTCATTC
>CAMGJS010000060.1 GCA_946056455.1 uncultured Clostridia bacterium
TAAAGCCACTTTCTCAGGGCGACCTTATCGACTACACCTTAAACAGCACATCAAGCTCGATGGACGCATCAAACACCACGGAGCAGGCTGTCACATCTGCTATTATGAATGTCGTTGACGACAAGGTGATAAAGGCGGCTGTTATCAAGGACAAATCATACTTCTATATCAACAGCCTGACGGAAATGATGATAGCAAACGGCTATGAGATTGAGGAAATAGACCCCACTCTCGGCGAAATCCCCTCGGACGCTTCAATGGTAATCCTTAATACTCCCGTTTCCGACCTTTCTCCCGATATGGCGGACAAAATCGAAAAGTTCCTTTATAACGACGGAAAATACGGCAAGACCTTCTTCTACATCGGCTCATACAAGCAGGGCGAGATGACAAACCTCAACAACCTCCTTGCAGGCTACGGCTTGAAGGTCACAACGGGAAGAGTTTTAGACCTTGACACAAGCAACCTTATGTCAACGGGCACTTCTTACGCTATCCGCTCGTTTGAATACAACAGCAGATTTTCTGAAAATCTTCAGAACAAGAACCTGCCCGTGCTTATGCCCACGCCTTCTCCCATTGAGATTTTGTGGGATTTAAAGGACACAAGAGAAACTCAGGTACTTCTCTCAACAGCTGAAACGGGCGTTGTTATCCCTGCCGACGCAGACACTTCTACCCTTGACCCGATGACTCTTGACAGAAAGAAACAGCCCGTTATGGCTGTGGGCTCAAAGTATGATTCAATGAACGCAAATTCAAGGTCGGGAAGCCATATCTTAGTGCTTACCTCGCCCGAGATGCTTATGTCGCCCTATTTTGAGTATACTACTCTTAATAACGCCGAGTATATCTTCAACGCGATAAACCAGCTCAACGGCAAGGAGCAGTCGATAGTGATAGCTCCCAAGAGCCTTGTCAACGATATGCTTGAAGCTACAGACAAGCAGACAAGATTTATGTCGGTAATAGCGACAGTTCTTATCCCCCTTGCAATAGCAGTAACGGGAACGGTCGTTTATATCAGGAGGAAACATAAGTAATGGGTGCAAATACCAAAAAAACGCTTATTGCAATAGCCGCGGCGATAGTAATTCTCTTAGCGGCGCTCATAGTTCTTTTTGTGACAGAGCCGAAAGAGGACGCCGAAAGCTCACAGAGCACAACTACCGCCGCCGAGGTGACTTCAAGGCTTTTGTATGAAAAATCGCCCGACAGTATCACCGAGCTTAAAGTGAAAAACGAAAAGGGCGAATTTCAGATAAAGAGAAATTCATCGGGCAGGCTTATAGTGACAGGTCTTGAAGATGTAGAACTTTACGACGCTTATATCACTGCACTTGTTGAAAGAGCGTCAAGCCTTGTTTCTCAGAATGTCATTGAAGAAAATGCGTCGGACCTTAGTAAATACGGTCTTAAAAACCCGACTGCAAAGGTTTCAATAACCTTTAAAAACGGCGATAAGAAAATCCTTTGCATAGGAAACGATATTCCCAAAGCGGACTATGAAAGCGTGTACTTCTGCTTTGAGGGAGAAAAGACAGTTCATACCGTTTCAAAGTCTCCGTTGACATTATTTCTGGGTATCGCTAAGGAAAACCTTATAAGCCCCGTTGTCACAAAAACTCCCCAAAGGGACGAAAACAACCAGCTTCCCACAGTAAGACAGCTTAAAATCGAAAGACGGGATTTCCCCTATACAATATCAATGGACTATG
This sequence comes from uncultured Clostridia bacterium, assembly GCA_946056455.1. GTDB lineage: Bacteria > Bacillota > Clostridia > Oscillospirales > Ruminococcaceae > RGIG4131. Next base: position 1,719 of record CAMGJS010000060.1, read on the forward strand.
ACGAGGCGCAGGAAACATTTGTCCTCACAGAGCCCGTTGACTTAAAGCTCACAGAAACCATAAAGTATATTCTCCCCAACGGTCTTTACGGCATAACGGCAATATCGGCGGTGCGCTATCCCGTTGAGGAAAAAGACCTTGTTACAGCAGGGCTTGACGAACCTCTTGCAGTTATCTCAATGCAGAGCGACGCAGGAGAAGAAACGCTCTATATCGGCAACAAGGCGGTTTCTGATAACGGAACGGAAAGCTATCTTGCTATGGTAAAGGGCAAGGAGAATATAATCTATTCAATAAGCTCAGATGTTCTGCCCTGGATGAAGATAGATGTTTCGGATATTACAGTAGGATATGTTTACAAAGCTGTTGCGGATACCACGGACGAAATCACCATAAAGACAAGAACCCGTCAGGATAAGATAACAAAGAGCGGAAAGCTGTCGGAAGAAACCTTCACGGCAACTATGAACGGCAAGGAAATGTCCGTTGACCAGTTCAGAAATATCTTCAAATATCTTTTCAATTTCAGATACGAGCGTATTGCAACGGACGACTCGGTTATCGGCGGACTTACACCCTATGCTTCGATAACTGTAAAGTCCTCGGGCAATGTAAGAGAAACCCTTGAATTCTATGATGTGGGCAACAAGGAGTCTGTTGTCACATATAACGGCAAGGTTTCATTCTATTGCAGAACGGCTTATGTGGATGTGCTTGAAAAGAACCTTAAACTTCTTGAAGAGGGCAACGAGCTTGTTATGACCTGGTAAAAAGGCTCTTGCTTTAATGTGATAAATATGTTACAATTTTATCATAGTAATTTTATAAAGGAGGAAAATAAATGGCAGACACAAAAACTACCGATATATTCTCATACAAAGGCTTTCCTCTTGTGAGAAACAAAGATACCATATACTACGGCAATATGTCCGATGACTATGTTGTTATGATACAGATAACCGAAAAGAAAAAGGTCGGTAACATTGAAGTGGCTTCAAAATTAAAGCTCTATAAAATGTCCACCGATGAAACAAAGAACCCTCTTGAAAGAATAGCAAAGACAAGCGAAAAAGACGGTCTTTATTCCGCGCTTGACATCGCTTATGTCTGGCTTTCAAGGGCGCAGACAGCGTAATCGGCAAAAGTATCAAGATAAGGGTATCATAAGGATACCCTTATTTTTTGCCTTTGCCACAGCAATTCAAGGAGAAAGAAATGAAGAAAAAACTTGATACAGAAATTTTCAAGAAAGCGCTTGCGCTTTCGGTGCCGATGATGATACAGAACGGCATCACAAACGCGGTGGGACTTGTGGACAATGTTATGGTTGGCAGTCTTGGAACAGAGCCTGTCACCGCAGTTTCGATAATATGCCAGCTTATATTCGTATTCAACCTTGCAATATTTGGGGGAATATCGGGCCCCGGGATATATGCCGCGCAATACTTCGGACAAAAAAATGAAGAGGGCTTTAAAAACACCTTCCGAATGAAAATATGGATATGCCTTGTCACTCTTGCGGCGGGAATACTCATCTTTAACTTCGGCAATGAATTTCTGATAAACCTTTATCTTCGGGGAGAAAGCAAAAATGTTGACCCTGTGCTCACAATGAGCCTTGCAAAAGAATATCTTTCCGTTATGGTGTGGGGACTTCCCTTCTTTGCCATAACGCAGGTATATGCAAGCAGCTTGCGTGAAAGCGGAAAGAGCGTTATGCCTATGGTCGCAGGACTTGTTTCCGTTGTTGTAGATATTGTTTTCAACTATCTTTTGATATACGGCAAATTCGGCTTCCCAAAAATGGGAGTAAAGGGTGCGGCTGTCGCAACGGTTATGGCAAGAGTTGTGGAAATGCTTGTTATCATAACAGCGGTGACAATTAAGCAGGAAAAGCTGCTCAAAGGAGTTTACAAAACCTTGCTTGTCCCCTCAAAAACTGCTCTTGAAATACTCAAAAAAGGCTTGCCGATATTTTTAAACGAATTTTTATGGGCTGGCGGAGTTGCCGCTCTTACGCAGACTTATTCAATAAGAGGACTTGACATTGTTTCGGGGCTTAATATCTCAAACGCTATCTGCAACCTTTTTAATGTTGTAATAGTAGCGTCAGGCTCTGCAATAGGAATTTTAACGGGGCAGACCTTGGGAGCATTGCAGTTTAAAAAAGCTGAAAAGGACGCTTTTGCGCTCACCGTTTTCAATACGATAATCTGCACCGTTGTGGGAATATTGCTTATCTCCGTTTCGGGAGTGTTCCCCCTTTTATACGACACTACGGACGAAATAAGAAGGTTCGGCGGATATTTTATTGCAATAACCGCATTCTTCTTCCCCATTCAGGGGATACTCAATTCCCTCTATTTCACCTTGCGTTCAGGCGGAAAAACACTTGTCACCTTTGCTTTTGACAGCTGTTTTTCCTGGGTAATATCCGTTCCCTTGGCGGCGATACTTTGTTATTTTACTTCGCTTGACATCTTTGCTATCTATATCATCGTTCAGTCGGCGGATATTATAAAAGTAATCATCGGAGCAATTCTTATTAAAAAGGGACTATGGATAAGCAATATTGTTGCAAAAGAGCAGTAGCATAAAAAATAAAGGGTATCTTTATGATACCCTTATTTTTATGAGCTTATATTCTTCAGATTATATGTTATCTTTGCCGTGATACGAGGATTATCACGCTTGAAGCGCTTTGTTATTCTCTTCATTATCATATTGATATTTTCCTCAGTGGCGGACGCTATCAGCACGGCGTACTGCGAAAGGCTCACCCTTGTGAAAACATCACTGCTACGAAGAGAAAAGGTTATGCAGTCGATAAGCTTATCCATAACGGTGGATAGCTTTTTGCTGCCAAGCTCACCGCCGTTTTCGTCCGTTATGCTTAAAACGCAGAGGTGAACTGTTCTTCCGTCACGGGAGGAGGCTTTCTTTTCAAGCTTGTAGATATATTTGAAAAATTCGTATTCGCAGTAGAACGCTCCCACCACATCGCTGTCCTCGTTCAAAAGAGCGGTTATCCTGTCAAAATCCAGCGCCATATCGTGACAATCGTATACTGTTTCTTTATACAGCTGTAAAAATTCTTCGGACGGATTTACGCCAAGCTTATTATAAAAAATATCAACAGCACGGTGATAAAGCTCTCTTGCGGATTTTTTGTCGCCCTGCTCAGAAAGCGCCTTTATCTTCATTGTATATATGTATTCGTCGTACTGGTCGATGATTAAAGCACTTCTGCAAAGAGAAATTACCTCGGCATACTCGCCGTGTTCAAAAAGCAGGTCCAGCGCTAAATATATCGCCTTGATATACATTGAATGATAATATGAGACAACGGGCACAGCCCAGCTTTCAGCGCTCTGGGACGGGAGAAAATCACCCTTATAAAGCTTTGCCGCACGCAGGATAAGGTCTACTCTTGAACGGTAATCGGAGTTTGAATGAAAAGCCTCGTTGCAAAGCTTTTCAAATTCGTCGGCGTCGATATAGCAGTCAAGCTTCGTGTTCCAGGTATATCCGCCGGGGCAGTTTACTATCATTTCTTTTCCGCAGGAAAGAGAAAGCTCGTCAAGCACCTCTCTCAATCTGCAAAGCTGAGTTTTAAGAGCAGAAGCAGGGTTTGAGCTGTCGTCGTATAAAAGGTCGATAAGCTCGTTCTGCTGAATTTCTTTTCCCCTGAATGTGATTATGTATTCAAGCAGCGTCCACATATTTTTTGAACGGCGGCAGGTCTCGTCGATTTTTTTGTCCCCGACAGTTATCGAAAAACTGCCGAACATCGTTATTTTTATTTCTTCCATAGTGTACGCCCCTTTCTGCTTGGCAATAATGCACAAATCATATAACCTCGTTTTGTTAAAATAACAGAATATATCAAATATTATCAATAGCCTTGACAAATGTAACCGATATGTAACCCCCAGGGAGCATAATATAGGCATAACAAACACAAAGTTGATACCTGCCAGATTGATTTAATGTGTTAATACCGAAACAATGTCGGTTCCGGGGCCCCTCCCGTAGCCGATATTGTTTTACACAAAAGCCATAGTATTTGCCATCATATATGAATTGAGGTTACTCCGACACAGTCGAGTAACCTCTTTTCATTATCTGCGTTTAATTTTTACTGCAAAAGCTGTAATGCGGCGTCGGGCGCAATATTAGCCTGAACCGCAAGAGTATTTTCGGGTTTTTCTGTTGCGGCGGCTTTAAGGCTCTTCATAAGCTTTACAGCGTCTTCTTTTGAGTTTATTCTGCTGCTTGCCGCTTCTCTGTTAGCCGAAGCTATCTGAGATTTGAATTCTGCCTTGTCGGCGGATTTTTTATCTACAAATTTTATTCCCGCAGAGGTGCTTTCCATCTTTTCGGACTTTTCAGGCTTTTCGGAGCCTTTTGCTCCCCTTATGGTAGTGTTAAGAACTTCGCCCGATGTAATCTGGTCAATTGCCATAAAAATACCTCCCTTGCATATTAAAGAAAGAAAAATCTTTCAGTTACATTC